>JBBTUP010000028.1:4176-5346 GCA_038063695.1 Patescibacteria group bacterium | reverse complement strand
TCATGATAATATTTTTATTGTATCATTTATCATTTTTTCTTTACTAAATTTTTTTACTGATTCTTTGGCATTTTTGATTAATTTTTCTCTAAAAAATTCCTCGTTATACAAGCTTATTATCTTGTTTTTTAAATCTTCTTTTGCATTATATTCTATCAAAATCCCATTTTCTCCGTCTCTTATTATCTCCGTATTTCCTCCTATATTTGATGCGATAACAGGCACTCCTAAAGCCATTGCTTCAAGGATAAGATGTGAAAACCCCTCATAGCCGCTGTTTAAAACAAAAATATCACACGCTCTTAAATATGTTAATAACTTTTCACGCGATATTCCCCCCACCAAAAAAACATTATCACCGATTTTGAGATTTGAGATTTGAGATTTGAGATTTTTCTCTTCCAAACCAGAACCTATAATGTATAATCTGGCATCTGGTATTTCTTTTAAAACTTCTGGCATGATATCAATAAGGGCGCCAAATCCTTTCCACGGCACTAATCGCCCGCTAGATATCAATATTGTACCTGATAAGTTTAATTCGTCTCTAGATTCTCTTTTTGTCATTTTTAATCCTTGTGCATCAAAAGCATTATATATAACAATAATATTCTTCTTATCTATGCCCCACTTTGTCACAACTTTTTTAAGATAACCGCTAGGCACAATAATTTTATCTGCATTTTTTGCCACCCATCTTTCAATATTTCTCCGTAATTCCGTCATAAAATTATATTTTCCTTCTTGAAACTCCTCCAAAGTTATAAATTTTTGAGATTTGAGATTTGAGATTTGATTTTGAAACTGTTCCCATGCATAATCGCCCACCACTTTCAAGATAAATTTTTTTCGTAAAATCTTTGCTGCCAAAACAGATGGTAATCCTACACTAACCGGATCCTGAGCATATATAACATCAATATCTCTGCTTTTTAACAAAATTTTAAAAAAATAAACAATGTGCCTGATAACCTTAGGCAATCTGCGGACCTTTCCAAAACTCAAGATCTTAATACTTATGCCATGTTTAGGCATTTCATCATAAAGCAGTTTGCTGTATGTTGCCGGTCCGCCGATATCAGGCGGGTAAATACCCGTGCAAATTAAAACTTTTCCGCCAAAGGCGGACCCGCCTTGGGCGGGCATTTTCTCAAAAATATTTTTCATTTT
>JBBTUP010000028.1:0-4076 GCA_038063695.1 Patescibacteria group bacterium | reverse complement strand
AAATCATAATTATTTTTTTTGTGCAGTTTCGCGGCCTTTATGCAGGCATTAATGGGAAACAAAAATTTCGACCCGCCTATCCTGTAAACATTAATGTTGCCGATTTTTTCAAAATCCGGACTTTTTTTATCTAGATTTAAAGTAATCATATCCCAATCCAAGGACGATAATCTATCTGTTATTTCTTTAACAGCAACCTCTGCCCCACCCACATACGGATAATATGCAATTGAAAAAATTAAAATTCTCACCCCGTTAGAAGTTTTCATAATTATATTTTTTAACTAATAACAAAAGCCGTAAGGCGAAGTCGCTCTCTAAAAATTGCATTATTATAAAATTTGTTGAACTTCTAACGGGGCTCATTCAATTTTTTTATCTTTTGAAAAATTGCGCCTTAGAAAAATTACTCCTGCGCCCCCAATAAAACCTACGCCAAAAATCACAAAAAGCCATTTTTCCATTTCCCATGAATCTTCTGAGATTGAATCAATTATACTGGCGGTTTGCTGAACCGGAACTGATTCTAATTGTGATGATTCTGTGATAATATCCAATTGATTATCATCTTTTTTCTCGGTTTTTGATTTTTCTTGTGGTTTTTGCGCTTCTTGTGAAAAAACGATTTCTGGTCTTTGCGCTGTGTAAGAAAAAGCCATTGAACCATTCGGATATAAAAACAAAATTTCTGAATTCGTATTTATTGTATTAATGCCTGACACCAACGAGGAAATTGGCACTTCTGCATTTGTCTTAATAAAAGTATTTTCCGGAATTTTAAATAATATTCCATTACCTTTTAAAAACCACCCGGAGATATCAAGAGTGGCATCTGAACCATTTTTTAATTTTATAAATTCGCTGGTTGCTTCTGATATTGATATTTTGTTTGGCACAACTTTCACCATAACCCTATCTGAAGCAGAATATTTTCCAGAAGACACATCTAAGGTCACGATATATTCTGCAGGATATTTGTAAGAATGCAAAACATTTTGGCCTTCTTTTGTCGCGCCGTCGCCAAAACTCCATAAATATCGAGCATTATCCAATGGCTCTTTTTTTAATCCTAAGGCCTGCCCTCTAAATTCTATATCGGCTCCTGCCACAATTGTCTTATCCTCTCCTGCATTGGCATAAATCTGCGGTTCTTCAAGTAAATCGACAACCGTTGTCGATTGTGAATTATTCTCTGTTGATGATTGGGCAGATTGCGAAGATGTGCTTTCTGACACAGTAATATTTTGGCTAGCTGTCCATTGCGCTTCTTCATCAGTCAAAGACGAGCAAGATACTGGAATAATTTTTATAGTTATAGTGTAATTCCCAGCAACTGAATCTTTATAATAAAAATTTTTATTCGTCCAATTGCTGTTTATTGTTAATTTATCAACTGATTTCCAATTTGTGTCGCTTGAAGAAAATTGACCCGTACTTGAATCAGTGAACATTTGCATGCACGCTGTCGGATGAGAATCGCCTTCGTATTGCAATTGGATTGTAAGCAACGCTGTTTCATTCGGTTTTATTGCGCGGGGATCATTTATAAAAACAACCTGCGATATATCTCCAGCCAAAACAAAAAATGGCAGTGAAAATGCGAATAAAGTAACAAGTAGCAAGTATTTAGTATTAAATCGCATATTTTAAAAATAACATTTTTTTAATTAAAAAACAAAAAGGCTCAGATTTATTCTGAGCCTTTAATTGCAGCCATTAATTATATTTTTTTGCGAACAGCCGCAAAAAGTCAATAGGTTAGAAAACCTTTATTTTGCAAGAGTTTTTTGGAGTTTTTAAAATAAGATATTAAAAAAATCTATTTCCCGCTTTCAATCTCTAATCTTTTCTCTAGATATTTCACTCTCGCCATTAAATCTTCAAATTCTTCGCGATACACAAAATGACTGCGGATTTCTGCAATATCCCTTTCAATAACAAGTAGTCTATTATCAATATTATCTAATCTCCCGTTAACCCCTTCAAATTGCCCGTCCACTCGTTCAAATCGTTTATCTACTTGTTTAAATTGCTCGTCAACTTGTTCAAATCGTTTGTCTATATCCGCTTTTTTTGCAGTTTCCTTAAATCCTTCTGCAATCATTCTAGCAAGATCATTTATTGTGGTTTCTTTCGCCATATGTTAAGAACGTATCAAATGTAATAAACTTGTAAATCTCATATGTGGATAAATAAAAATTATTATTTTACTCCAATTTTATTTTTTCTCCGGGCTTTAGAGTACCTTTTCTGTTTTTAGGATCACTGATTTTTTCTTCCTTGTCCACCACGGCTTCAGCGTCAACGGACTCCTCTCCTATCGCTTCGCTCAATGCCTCTCTCAAACTATCTAAATTCGGCGTTGTCTTAGACGAAATCGGTTTTCTATTTTCTAATTCTGATAGAGAAACTGATTCTCTTATGACTAATTCTGACGGCCCAGAGAAAAACGGGGTCGGCGCTCTTCTTTTGTTTATCTTTGGCTCGCTTGATGCAATTGTGCGATGCGTCTTGCAGTAAATCGCCCGTTTTCCATCTGGCTGAAACGGAACATATGTCCTCTTCCCGCACACAGAACATGTTGCCTCGTAAAGTTGCGGTTTTGAATCTCCAACATGAGGAATTGACCTTGTCACGCCCTTTGGCGCCTCGCCGTCAAAAGATGATTTTTCCGCAACAGCAGGCGCATGCCATTGCGCAATCTGTTCTTCCACATCATGCCTCGCTGTGGCATATTTGTCGCGCGAAGATTCTATTATTTTCTCTGCGTGCGATTCCTCAGTGTATTTCATAGGAGAAAGCGTTCTTGCAGAGAACGGCCTTGAGGCCACGCCGTCTATCATTAATTTAAGATAAATCTCGGCAAAGCCTAAATTAACTATATCCTGCAGATAAAATTCAGGTGAAAGCTCTTTTTCAAGCATCTCTGCATCAGTGGCGCCTACTCTAAAATTAATCATAGTGCCTATATTGCCAAATACTGCATCGCTAACACTCTCATCCATTTGGGCTATATATTGATGAGCAAGAACCAGATTCAACCTATATTTTCTTGCCTCAGATAAAATATCTTTGAATGATTCTGTGGCAAAGTTCTGAAATTCATCCACATAAAGATAAAAATCCGGTCTTTGCTCCTCTGACACATCAACTCTGGACATTGCCGCCAAATAAATTTTTGTAATAAGCATAGCGCCTATCAAGCGCGAATTTTCCTCTCCTACTCTCCCTTTTGAAAGATTCATTATGAGAATTTTTTTTTGATCCATTATATCACGAATATCAAAAGCTGATTTTGTCTGGCCGATTATATTTCTAATGAGAGGATTGGAAATAAATTGTCCGACTTTATTCTGAATGGCTGCTCCTGCCTCTGTCATAAATCTGTCTGTATATTTGGCAAACTCTTCCACCCAAAAAGCCTTTATAACAGGATCTTTTATTTTTGAGACCACTTCCTTGCGATATTCCTTGTCTGAAAGCATCCTATTTATACCCAAAAGAGTTGAATTGGGATATTCCAAAAGCGCCAAAATGCAATTATTCAAAATATATTCCATCCTAGGCGACCAAACGTCTGGCCATATTTTTTTGAACACCCCCAAAAGGCCGGCAGCCACCAAATGCCTCTGCGTTGGATCAACATTCTCCATTACATTAAAAGCAACGGGCCAATCAATATCATGAGGAGCAAAATACACCACATCATTTATACGGCTTTCAGGAACAAAATCAAGCATTTTTTCTGCAAAACCGCCATGAGGATCCACAATGCCTAAACCTTCTCCATTTAAAATATCCTGTATTGCCATATTCTCCAAAAGCGTGGTCTTGCCCATACCTGTCTTGCCTATGATGTACATATGCTTTGTGCGGTCATGCCTTTTTATGCCAAATTTCTTCTGCTCATTGCGAAAATTAGTTTCTGCAAAATAGGTGGTGTTGTTATTATTATCTTTAGCCATTTTTTTAATTATACCCCGTTAGAAATAAGATATCAAAGAATATCTGCCCAAATTTCATTTGGGATTTCTAACGGGGTTATACAATAAAATTCAATTTTAATCTAGCGCTTC
>JBBTUP010000027.1:0-3075 GCA_038063695.1 Patescibacteria group bacterium | reverse complement strand
AAAAAAATTGCGGAGGAGATAAAAAATTCTTTGAAAGAAGAAATTTCTAAATCTGGCAAGAAATTAAAATTAGCAATTGTGCAAGTCGGAGACAATGAAGTTTCTAAAAAATTTATTGATAGAAAAATAAAATTTGCCGAGGAAATAGGAGTTAAAACAAGAATATATAATTTGCCAGAAGATATTTCTACCAATAAATTACGCCAGAAAATGGCGGAGATTTGCCATATTAAGGAAAATAACGGCGTGATTTTGCAATTGCCATTGCCTGCCTCGCCGGCAGGCGGGCCAAAACACATAAATACTCAATATGTTTTAAATGGCATTATTCCTAAAAAGGATGTTGATGTTTTGTCTTCGCGCGCGTTTGGAGATTTTGCAACAGGACGTTCAAAAATTTTGCCTCCGCTTGTTGGCGTTATAAAAGAGATTTTTGAAAAGTTGAAAGTGGAAATCGCAGACAAAAATATCGTTATAATAGGCAAGGGAATTTTGGTTGGTAAACCAATTGCCAATTATCTTATAAATTTAGGCGCAACAATTTCTGTTTTAAATTCGCGTACCCCAAACCTCGGTGGCTATACCCTAATGGCTGATATTATAATAAGCGGGGCAGGGAAACCACATTTAATAAAGCCAGATATGGTTAAAGATGGAGTTATAATAATTGATGCAGGGACTAGTATTAAAGAAGGAAAAATTTTAGGCGATATGTATCCTGAAGTGGCAAAAAGGGCATCTCTTTTTACGCCGGTGCCAGGAGGGGTCGGTCCAATAACCGTTGCTATGGTGTTCAAGAATTTAGTAGTATTAAGTAGAAAGAAGTAAGTATTATGAATTTTAATCAATTCTTATTTAATTATTTAAACAATCTTGCTGGCAGATCATATTATTTTGATTTAATAATTATTTTTTTTGCGCAATATTTTCCTTATTTAGTCGGCGCGAGTCTGATATTTTTTTTGATTTTTGGGAAAGACAAAAAGAGAGAGATAAAATTTATATTTTTTTCGGTCTTTTCAGCGATCTTTGCAAGGTTTGTTGTAACAGAGACAATCAGATATTTAGATAAAGTTTCAAGGCCCTTTGTGGATAATAATGTGAATCAACTTATTTTTCATGAGACATCTAATTCTTTTCCTTCCGGCCATGCCACTTTTTTCTTTGCTTTAGCCACGGCAGTTGCGCTTGGACACTCAGTGTCCAAGCGGACACTGAGTGTCCCAATAATCTTTTTTATTGCCGCAATTTTTATATCTATATTTCGCGTTATGGCCGGTATTCATTGGCCATTGGATATATTAGGAGGTGCAATTGTTGGGATTTTAACTACTTATTTAATGTATCTAATTTTTAATAAAAAGTTGCAAAAATAAGAAAAAATCTTATAATATTTATTGATGGCGAAATACAGGTTTTTTGCAATAATTATATTAGTAGCCGGTATTGCAATCGGCTATTTTGATGCTTTGCATCTTTTTAATCCGGAATCTATATTTTCTCTGCCGTTTAAACTTGGTCTTGATTTGCGAGGAGGAGTCCATCTTATTTACAAGGCAGATGTTTCAGCAATTAATCCTTTTGAAATAAGCAATGCCATGGAAGGATTGAGAGATGTTATTGAGAGAAGGATTAATATTTTTGGAGTTGCAGAGCCCTTAATTCAAGTTGAGGAAACAGGAATTTTAAAATCTACTGAAAACAGAGAGCAGCGTCTCATAGTGGAACTTCCCGGTGTTACAAACGTGAACCAAGCTATTAAAATGATAGGAGAAACGCCCTTTCTTGAATTTAGATTAGAAAACAAGAATATAGAAATAAAAGAAGATACAAATCTCTATGAAGTATTTTTACCCACCGATTTAACTGGACGTTATTTAAAAAAGGCAGTGCTTAATTTTGACCAGACAACATCTGAACCGCAAGTATCCCTTGAGTTTAATGACGAAGGCGCAAAACTTTTCGCAAAAATCACAAAAGAAAATATTGGTACGAGATTGGCGATTTTTCTTGACGGTGTGCCTATCAGCACGCCGGTAATAAGAGAAGAGATTCCAAGCGGTAGGGCGCAGATAACGGGGCAATTTACTCCGCAAGAAGCCAAACTGCTTGTCCAAAGATTAAATTCAGGAGCATTGCCTGTTCCAATTTCTCTTGTCTCTCAACAAAGTATTGGTCCAACTCTGGGGGAGAAAGTTTTATTTAAAGGCATAAGGGCTGGAATTTACGGCATTATTATTGTGGCTGTCTTTCTCATTTTTTGGTACAGGATACCCGGGCTTATTGCTGTTTTTGCCTTATCAATATATGTTGTGTTAGTCCTTGCTATATTCAAATTGATACCTGTTACAATCACTGCAGCCGGCATAGCTGGATTTATTCTTTCTGTGGGTATGGCTGTTGATGCTAATATTCTTATTTTTGAAAGAATGAAAGAGGAAAGACGATCAGGTAAAGCATTGAACACTTCTATTTTGGAAGGATTTTCCCGCGCTTGGCTTTCAATCCGCGATTCCAATGTTTCCAGTTTGATTACTTCTGTGATTTTATATTGGATAGGCACAAGTATGATAAAAGGATTCGCGCTTACGTTGATGGTAGGCATTTTAATAAGCATGTTTTCGGCAATAACAATAACAAGAACATTTTTACTTGCACTAGGGATAAAGGGCGAAGGAAAATTATCAAGATTTTTATATGGGGATAGTAAAATATAGAAAAATTTGGTACATCATTTCTGGATTGCTTGTCTTAGCGAGTTTGTTTTGCGTTTTTTATTACGGATTAAATGTTGGCATAGATTTTAAGGGGGGATCTTTGCTTGAGGTTGAATACATAAATAACAGGCCAGATATATCATTGCTGCAAAAAGAGATAGAAGGTTTAAATTTTGGCAATATTAATATCCTTTCAGCGGGCGATAAGGGGTTGTTGGTACGCTCAAGAAATTTAACTGAAGAAGAGCACCAGGCCTTGCTTGAAAAATTAAGTTTAAAGGGAGGGGCAGAATACAAAGAACTGCGCTTTGACTCTATTGGTCCTATCATTGGGAAAGAATTAAGGCAGAAGTCATGG
>JBBTUP010000026.1:0-3161 GCA_038063695.1 Patescibacteria group bacterium | reverse complement strand
TCCTTTTTAAAAAAGAAGGGGGCACGGCCTTGCACCAGACAAGGTTTTCCATCCTGCTATGTCACCATAACAGGACGTGCACTCTTAATGCACGATTTCACCCTTACCCCCACCTTTTTATAAAAGATGGGGGCGGTATATTTTCTGTTGCACTTTCTGTCCCATCTGCCTCTCGGCAGAAAGGCGTGGCCATTAACCACTGTCTACTTCTCTTGCCAATGGCAAGAGGGTGTCCGGACTTTCCTCTCCTGACCTCCGATGTTTCAGTCGGAGCGTCGGAGTAACCATCCAGCGTAAAACTAAATATATTATATAGATTTTTTAAAAAATGTCAAACGCACAACCCCCAACCGCAGATTGAACAAGAAACACATCCTTCCTGGTGCTTAAGAGCGATTTTACAATTAGGACAATGCGTTGGCTTGCCATTAGAACCATTATTTCCGTTGCCATTTAGATTATTATCATTTGCTGAAATCGGCGCAGAAGGATCTCTATAAACAGCAAAACCCTCGGCTTTTTCGTCTTTCATTCTAACTAATTCATCTTTGTCTTTATCTTTCTTTTTCCCATCACCGGTTACCAAAACTTGATCTTTAATAGATTTATCCCTAAAGACAGTCACGGACTTGCACCCCAATTCATATGCCAGAACATAAGATTTTTTCATATCCTCCACTTTTGCATCAGCGGGAAAATTATTCGTTTTTGAAATTGACGAGTCCACCCATTTTTGGAACGCCGCCAATGTCTTGATATGATCTTCTGGGGTTATATCATGGCTTGTGACAAAAATTTTTTTGAAATGAGGCGTTATGTAATTTATTTTACTTACAGAACCGCTATGATTCACAATGTCCCGCACTAAATCTTCGTCAAAAAGACCTTCTCTTAACATTGCCCTTTCAAACACCGGGTCAATATAATAGAAAGAACCAACACTCACATTTTTCTCAAACGCCAGAGAAAAAGTCGGTTCTATGCCAGAAGAACATCCTGCAATCATAGAAATCGAACCAGTTGGCGCAATAACAGTCGTATAACTATTTCTTAATCCGAATTTTTTAATATCTTTGGCAACTTTTGACCAGTCAAGATTCCATGATTTTTTTTCATAAAAACCCCTGAACGGCATTTTGCCTTGTGGATAAAAACTTTTGTTGAAATATGGAAACGAACCTTTTTCTTTTGCGACTTCAATCGATTCAACCTTGGAATAATAATTTATAAACTCAGCCAATTTTTCCATAAGATTCCATGACTGGTTGGAATTAAACGGAATCTCCATATCATACATCAGATTTGCAACGCCCATAATTCCAAGTCCTATCTTCCTAGTATTTAATGTCATCTCTCTGATTTCCTCCATAGGAAAAGCATTGATATCAATTATGTTATCTAAAAATCTCGTGGCTGTCTTGATAGATGTTTCTAACCCTTTCCAATCAATTGTCTTTTTCCCTTTTTGATCTGTCTTAACAAAAGACCAGACGTTTATTGAACCAAGGTTGCATGATTCATAAGGATAGAGAAGCACTTCGCCGCATGGATTTGTTGTCACAATTGGGCCTAGCGCCTTTAAAAATGGATTATAGTCATTGACCCGGTCAAAAAATATGACTCCTGGCTCCCCTGACTCCCACGCTTGATAAACAATCCTGTCCAAAAGAAATCTGGCTGAAATAGTCGTTACAACTTGACCTGTCCTTGAATTTATTAATTGATACGGTTTGTCTTTTTTATATGACTCCCAAAATTCCGGCATTAAAAGGACTGAGATATTAAAATTCTTTAAGGCCTTATTTCCTGACTTTGATGTGACAAATTTCTCAATATCAGGATGATTGGAATTCATTATTCCCATATTAGCTCCCCTTCTTATGCCGCCCTGTTTTATAACCTCTGTCATTGTGTCAAAAAGACGCATAAAGGTGAGCGGTCCTGAAGATGTGCCACCCGTTGTCTTTACATAATCTCCCTCTGGCCTTAATTTAGAAAAATTATAACCAAGTCCTCCGCCTGATTTAAAAATTTTGGCAGCATTCTTAAGTGTGTCCATTATTGAATCGATGGAATCTTCAATACCAAGAGCAAAACATGCAGATCCCATACCAAGATAATTTCCAAAATTTGCCAAGGCTGGAGTATTAGGCATAAATTTTCTGGACACCATTAAATTATAAAAATCATCTATCCTTGATTCATAATTCTTAAACTGATTGCTCTTTAGCATTTTTACTAATTTTTTCCAACTTATTTTTGTTCTCTCGTCTACTTCAAATCTTTTAAATAAATCATAAAGCCCTTTATAGTGGAAACGATTCAAATTATATTTGCCTATTCTAAGGCCTTCTTCAAAGGCAGGCGTCTTCTCTATCTTGATTTTCGCCTTAACGCCTCTTCTCTTGGAAACTCTTGGGTCATAGATTACATCCGTCAAGGCAACATGAATAGCAACTCTCTGAAAAAGTTCTTTCGGAGATTCTACAACCGTGCCTGAATCGTCTTTTCTTAAATATCTGCTTCGCAAAACCCTAAGAGCATTGGAGTCAAATCTTTTATCCACTTCATCTATTTCTTTTTTGTCTAAAATCTGCTGTTTTTCTTGTCTTATCGTAGCCCTTTTCTCCCTATATAAAATATAGGCCTTTGCTATTTTGGCAAAACCTTTTTCTATTAGAGTTTCTTCCACAATATCCTGAATTTCTTCAATTGTGGGAATAAATTTGCTGGAACCTTTGTGCTTTTTTACGATTTTTTCAACAACAGAAAGGGCCAATTCGTCAGCAAGGCGGCAATTCGGCTGGCCGCTTGTCTCAAAAGCCTTAAAAATAGCGCTGGCGACTCTTTGATAATCAAAATCCACTATGCGCCCGTCCCTTTTTCTAATCTGCTTGGGAGTTTTAATTTGTTTGAGATTATTTTTTTTCACTTCATTATCATTTTAACCCAAAAACTGATTTTAAGTTTGTGGATAACCAAAAAAAATATTCTCAAAAACAAAAGAAAGAATTTGTAAATGCATCTATCTAATTTCGCTATATTTTACAACGCAATTCTTGCCTCTTTTATGCTTGGCCACGTACATTGCCTTATCTGCCTTATCTATTTAAAACTTTTTATTTCTTTTTTTATTTTTCCAGGTTTCATTTTTTATATAT
>JBBTUP010000025.1:0-1967 GCA_038063695.1 Patescibacteria group bacterium | reverse complement strand
AAGTGAACCTTATTAAGGCTAATTGCCTCATCTACGCCAGTAAACTTAATGATAGAAACTGTATTGCCTGTTGTGTTTGCTGCCGCAAGTTTATATCCAGGACTTGAAGGGTCAAGAGCCACTGTAAATGAACCTGCTGCGACAACAGTCATTCTTGAGCCAGCTGCTGCAGTAGCTGTGATTACTGCTGTCTGACCTGATGTCATACCTGTTGCTGACGCGCCTGACGCATAACTGACATAAATTAATTCAGTTGCGGTTGCTGCGTCAGAAAGATTACATTTTACAGCCAATGTCTTAAGTGTTCCTTTTGTAACAATCAAGTTGCTGTCAAGCGTGAATGTTGTTGAAGAAGCGGCTGCTGAAACATTAATGGCATTTGAACCGGTGTTCAATGCTGTTGTGCCGCTCACTAATTGACAATCGCTCAAATCAGTCGCAGTACCGTCCATGCTGATGTTAACAGGAAATGTTGAGAACTTAATATCCTCTCCAGCGCCTGTTGCGTCAAGAACGATATTTGCAAAAGTGAAAGCCTGCGAACCAGCCACGACATTTTGCGCTGCTGGATTTGCTGATGTGCTTATTTCAATAGTTGCGGATTTAACTGTCATTGTCTGCAAGGCCTGATCGCCTGATGGACCAGGAGTGATTGTATTGCCTGTAACATCGCCTGTTACGCTTGTCCAATCAGTCGCGGGGTCTGTGGTTAATCTGTAAGTACCGTTATTTGCCACTGTTGAAGGGGTCTTACCTTTAATAGTATAAGTGTTTGTTCCGATTGGGAATGTAACATTGTCTGTAAAGGTAATCGCGGCTGCGCCTGCGGCTGTTGAAGCTTCATCAACAGGACCCGCTACAACTGCGCCATTTGAATTATACAAACTTACGTTTGTAAGTGTACCTGTCCATGCGCCTGTGGTTGTTGCGTTGTCAAATACAATGCTACCAACAGTGATTGCCTCGCCCTCTACCTTAACTTTGATTGCCGCTAATGGCTGATTTGCCAAGTTAAGAGCAATATTCTGTGAAGCCACTGCTGTGTCCTGATTCACAGTTATTGAACCGTTTGCAATTGATACTGTTGAACCAGCGAACCAAATGTTTCCGGCTGTAATACCTGTTCCTGTTGTAGGAGGAGTAATGCCGTAACCGTATGTTTCGCCTGTTAAGTAAAGATCAGTTGTTTTCTCAATTGAGAAAGCAATTGTCCTGCCTGAACCGCCGACAATATCAGATTTAATTGAAATCTCTTTTGAAAGACCCTTGTCAATCAAAATTCCTCCGCTAAAGTTTGCCGCATAATACTTGCTGTCTGCGCTCAATGTTGTTGCATATGCTGTGTCATCAACGTAAACTTTTACGTTTGCCAAATCAGATGCTGCGGCTGAAGATGCCTGATTCCATCTAATAGAACTCAAGCGAATTTTTTCTGTTGAACCAGCTGTGATTTTCACAGATGAAAATGTATAACCGGTTGTTCCCACATTCTTTGACGCAGCTGAATTTGGGTCAAGCGGACCTCTTGCCGCTGTAATGCTACCGATTGCAAGAGTAGCGTTTACAGTATGCCCTGCTCCTGTAATTGGAAGTGTTCCAGTTACAGTTGCTGAAGTGTTGATTGAAACAAGAGAAATGTAACCATTCTCACCAGCATAACTTGCCAAACTTGCTGCCATATTGCCTACAATAGTAAATGTCTTTGAAGTTCCTTTTGGAATCACGACTGCCTCGCCAATTGTTGCCTGATGAATTGAATTCAAGGTCTTAACAAGACCAAGTTGTGTTCCGTTCTCATCTAAAAGAGAAACGCTTGCAAGAACTGCATCATTCATAAGACCTGTTCTTTCAATAACAACGCTGTTCATTGTGACATCTCCGTCACTTCCCGCTGTAACAGTAAATTTCGTGAAAGGAAGTTTTGCCGCTCCCTGAACCGCCAATGTTGCTGTCGGCTGTGTGCCTGC
>JBBTUP010000024.1:0-4648 GCA_038063695.1 Patescibacteria group bacterium | reverse complement strand
AGGCGATTCTCTCAGGCCTTGGTTTTAATAGGTATCTTTATAGGCGTAATTTTAGAACTTTGGAACATTTTTAAATAAATTTATGAAAATAGTTGCGGATTTGCATATCCATTCAAAATACTCGCGGGCTGTTTCTCAAGAGATGAATCTTGAGAATATTGATATTTGGGCAAGGAAGAAAGGCATACAGGTAATGGGTACGGGAGATTTTACGCATCCCCAGTGGTTTAATGAAATTAAAACAAAACTCAAGCCATCGGAAGAGGGACTTTTTAATCTCAAATCTCAAATCTCAAATCTCAAATCTCAAACTCGTTTCATGCTGACTGCAGAAATCTCCAGTATTTATTCTAAAGGCGGAAAAGTTAGGAGAATCCATAATTTAATTTTTGCGCCGTCAATTGAAGCAGTTGAAAAGATAAATACAAAACTCGACTGGATAGGTAATCTTAAATCAGACGGCAGGCCCATACTCGGTTTAGATTCAAAGGAATTATTAAAAATAATTTTAGATATTGATGAAAAGTGCGTGCTTATTCCGGCCCATGCCTGGACGCCGTGGTTTTCCATATTCGGATCAATGTCAGGCTTTGATTCAATTGAAGAATGTTTTGATGAAATGTCATCCCATATTTTTGCCATTGAAACAGGATTATCATCTGATCCGGCAATGAACTGGCGCTTGTCGGCTCTGGATAAAATTTCTTTAATATCAAATTCCGATTCTCATTCTTTGCAGAAAATCGGCAGAGAAGCGAATATTTTTGATTGCGAATTGTCTTATGATGGGATTATTGATGCGATAAAAAGCAAGGACCCTAAAAAATTTTTATACACCATAGAATTTTTCCCGGAAGAGGGAAAATATCATTATGACGGTCACCGTGATTGCGGGATTTATTTTTCTCCGGAGGAAACTAAAAAACACAGCGGCAAATGTCCTAAGTGCGGGAAAAATTTGACAATAGGGGTGTTAAATAGAGTGGATACGCTGGCTGACAGAGAAATAGGAGAAAAGCCATTAAGCGCAATCCCGTTTAAAAATCTTATTCCGCTTGATGAAATAATTGGAGAAGCGCTCGGCGTGGGCCCTAAATCAAAAAAAGTTATGGCTGAATATGAAAAATTAGTTGGAGAATTGAAAAGTGAATCGAAAGTTTTATTAAATGCCTCTGTTGACGATATTTCCAGGATTAGCAATCTAAAAATTGCAGAGGCAGTGAAAAATGTCCGAGAGGGAAGAGTTGATATAAGGCCGGGTTATGACGGAGAATACGGAAAAATATCAATATTTAAAGAAAGCGAAGAAATAAAAAAACCTCAATCAACATTATTTTAGAAAAAAAGAAGGCCTCTTTTTATAGAGGCCCTTTGCTTTTGTGTTTTGTTAAAGTTCTTTTTATAGATTTGGTGCAGAGGAGGTAATCTCTTTTAGAGATTGAATAAGAAGTGGTTGTGTATAATGACGTGAATACCCTTTTCAGTAAAAGAAGATTACCTCTTCTCCGCTATATATCTATATTTTTAAGCCATTTTTATAATAACAAAAATCCACAAGTAGCGCAAATCAAACTTGTGGATAAGTTATTGAGTGAAATTTATTTTACTTTTTCTATTATTTTGGCGAAAATTTCTGGTTTTGTTTCTGCGAGTTCTGCTAGAATTTTTCTATCTAGACCAACATTGGCTTTTTTGAGTTTGTCTATAAATTTGCTGTAAGAAATCCCGTGCATTCTGGAGGCAGCGTTTATTTTTATCTGAAAAAGTTTTCTAAATTCTCGCTTTTTCTTTCTGCGGTGCTGGAAGGCGTGCGTGCCGGCATGAAAAATCGCCTCCCTTGCTTGGCGTTCTTTTGATTTTCTTCCGAAACGATATCCTTTAACCTGCTTTAATACATTTCGTCTGCGCTTTAATGAAATTTTTCCCCGTTTTACTCTAGTCATTTTAATTATATGGCAAGAAATGGCTTAGTGCTTTTTTCTTTATATTAAAAGATTCAGATCTTTTTTTATTAAGCTGGCTCGCTCTGCTTTCTTTAGCGTTAAAATGATTTTGTCCGGATTTGCGTTTAAGAACTTTGCCTTTTTTGGTAATTCTTAATCTTTTGCTAAATGATTTGTTTGTTTTCATGCCCTTGGTCATTTTATTTTGATTTTTCTATGGTTAAATTTATCCCTCGCGGACCTTTCAATGGCGCGCTTGAGATTTTATACGCTTCGCTTATAAGACTGAGTAGTCGGTCTATTCTCTCTTGGATAAAATTTTTATCAATATATTTTGCTCTTCCTCTTAGGATAAGTTCTATTCTGACCCTATGGCCATCTTTAAGAAATTTAGAAATTTTTTTCGCCTTAAGTTCAAGATCATGTTGCGAAGTACCCAGGCTTATTCTTACTCCTTTTGTTTCTGTCACCTGTGTTTTTGGGCCTTTGTGCTTTTTTTGCTCCTGGTATTGGAATTTACCATAATCCATTATTTTTGCAACAGGAGGAATTGCTGTTGGAGCGATTTCTATCAGATCTAAGTTTAGTTCTTTTGCTTTTGTTATGGCTTCGGAAATTTTAAGCACGCCAAAATTTTCTCCGTTGTCTCCGATAACCCTTAATTCAGGCGAAGTTATTTGGTTGTTTATCCTTACTCGTTTAATATATATAGTTTAGCAGATTATTTTGAGATTGTAAAGTTTTGAGTATGGATGGGATATATTTCTTTAAATTTTAATCAATGGTAAAATAGTGTTATGGAAAATTATAAAAAAATTGTTATTGTGGGTGGAGGATTTGGCGGCATCCGTGCCGCTTTGAATTTAACAGAAAAGCAATTGCCGAATACCAAAATTATTCTTATCAGCGACAAATCACATTTTGAATATCATCCCGCTCTCTACCGTGTCATCACTGGTCGGTCGCCACTTGAGGTTTGTATTCCGCTCCGAGAAATCTTCATCGGGAAAAATGTTGAAACGCTGGAAGACACTATTATTAAAGTAAATCTTAAAGAAAAACTGCTTGAAGGGAGTTCTGGCTCGCGTTACTCTTTTGACTTTCTGATCCTCGCATTAGGGAGCGAGACCGTATATTTCAATATTCCTGGCATTAAAGAATTCTCATCTGGATTCAAATCTATTAGCGAAGCACTGCGGCTTAAAAAACATTTGCACGAACTTTTTAACACAGACAAGAAAGCGGTGTTTGAAGAAAGAGTGCGCGCAGCACATATTATTGTTGTTGGCGGAGGAGCAAGCGGCACCGAGATTGCCGGCGAGCTTGCAATCTATACTAAAAAACTTGCCAGAAATCACAAGTTTGATTCTTCATTCATTACCATTGATCTGATTGAAGCTGCGCCGCGGCTTTTGCTTGCTTTGCCGGAAGATATCGCGAGAAAGGTAGAAAATCGTCTCCATTGCTTGGGAGTCAATATTTTTCTTAATCGAACAGTGGTTAAGGAAGATATTGAAGAAGTGTATCTTAAAGATATGGAGATGAAAACAAAAACAGTAATTTGGACTGCGGGGATAAAGCCACACCGTCTATACTCGCAGATTGAAGGACTAACACTTAATAATAAAGGGCGAGTTATGATTGACGAATTTCTTCAAGCACAAGGATGGAATAATATATTTATCATTGGCGATGCCGCCGCTACTCTCTATACAGGCATGGCTCAAACCGCCACTCGCGACGGCCAATTTGTGGCTGAAATTATAAAACGCAAACTTTTTGGCCGACAGATTTCTTTATACCAACCAAAACCGCCGTTCTATGCAATTCCTGTAGGTCCTGGTTGGGCAGCAGTGATGATGGGAAATTTGAGATTTTATGGAAGAATTGGCTGGTGGTTTCGCCGAATTGCAGATCTTCGATTCTTTCTTTCTATTCTTCCATGGCAGAAAGCTATTTCAGCGTTTCGAAGTGGCAAGACTCTTTGTGAATCATGCACGATTTGTCTACCAGAAGAAATTATCAATTAGTCGCAATTATGGCGGTCGATCCATATTTTGAAAGAATTAAATTTATGTTAGAATATAATTATGAATAACACTAATCTTATTAAATGGGTTCTCCGCATTGCTGTTGCTGGTGAATTTATTGGGCACGGTGTTTTTGCGCTTCAGGGCAAGAAAGTTTGGATTGATTGGATTAAACAACTTACAGGCGCAGAAATTGGCACAGCCGCGATTCTTTTGACGCTTATTGGTCTATTGGATCTGCTTGTTGCGTTGATTGTCTTATTGCGACCAATCCGCGCGGTTGTTTTGTGGGCGGTGTTCTGGGGATTTTGGACCGCTCTTGTGCGTCCGGTTGTAGGAGAGCCAATTTGGGACTTCATTGAGCGCTGGGCAAACTGGGGCGCGCCACTTGCCTTGCTTTTACTTCTCGGCTGGCCAAAAAACTGGAAGGAGTGGTTCAGTAGGTAAAAATATAGTTAGCGCAGAGTGTCAATTTCACTAGTATAAGATTTGACATTAATTTTCTCCGTTGTCTAAATCTTTTGTTATACCGACATATAATTTATTATCGGTATTTTTAATCATATAAACATAATACATTATTAAAATTATATCATTTTGTCCCACTACGCCAAGGCTACGCGGGACAACACTTCTTAATTGTCTTGATATAGTTATATTTATGCGAAGTGTTGG
>JBBTUP010000023.1:0-12422 GCA_038063695.1 Patescibacteria group bacterium | reverse complement strand
TGGCTCCGCGGGTAGGGATCGAACCTACGACCATCTCCTTAACAGGGAGCCGCTCTACCGCTGAGCTACCGCGGAATAAAACAGGGTGTTATTACCCTATTATTTATATTATCCATTTTTTAGAAATTTTCAAGGAGAAACGGCTTTTATGCAATTATTAAAAGCCTGAACTTGTGAATTATAGATATTTATAATTTTCTTTGTCTCTACGACAAGAGTATTGTACTGGATAACTAGATTTCCGTATTCCTCCATTTTCTGCATATACAAATCTCTCTGGCGCCGTTTTAGAGAATCCATTTCTTCCTCCAGCGCTTTTATGTCATTCTGCATACTCTCTAATTTACTCTGATTTGATTCTATTTCTGTTTTTAAACTTGAATTGGAACTAGGACAAGACGAGAGAGAAAGACCAAAATGCTGGACAGCCATCCACGCTTTTTTCTCCTCAAAAATTCCCTCTATGACTGCCACGCCTATTTCTTGATATTTATTATTCAGAATATTCGCCCTGTGGCCGGGGCTGTCCATCCAAGCCTGAACAAGAATTTGGTCATCTTTAAAATTTCCCATTGCCAAATTCTCTCCACTGGCAATAAAATCATACCCGACTTTTAAAAAAAGGTCTCCCGCTCCCACACCTATCGGAGATTCATGCTCAAAATACTGGCCCTTTAACATATCAGCGGCCTTAATCTCTGCGCTGACATTTAATTTCTTATTATCTTTCAACGGAGACAAACCATTCTTGCTTCTTTGAATATTAGTCCACTTTATCACTCCTTCGCGAGTCAGATATGATTGAGTATCTTCTATGACTGTTTTGAGAGGCGGAGGCGTGGAGATTTGTTTTTTTATTTCATTGATTACAATATTGCTGTAATTTTTTTCAATCTTGGGCAATTCTGTGGATAAATCATAATAGATATCATTCAAATCTTCGCGAAAAAACAAAAATCCTCCTGCGAGCACAGTAGTTATGATAAAAATTATTATGAGCGTTCTTTTCATACCTAAAAATTTTCCAGTCTGTGCACCTTTTCGTGCAAACGGATTTTCTCAATAGCCTTGGCTTCAATCTGCCTGATGCGTTCGCGGGTGACGCCGAATTCTTTGCCCACTTCTTCAAGAGTATGGCTTATGCTGTCATCAAGCCCGAAACGCATCTTTAAAATCTTCTGCTCTTTTGGAGAAAGTTCAGATAATATTTCTTTTATGTGATCAGCCAAAATCTTATGACTGACTTCCTGATCAGGAGAAAGAATTTTTTCCTCTTTTATAAACTCTCCGAGTGTTGAGTCTTCCTCGTCATCGCCCACAGGCGCCTCTAAAGAAACAGTGCCCTGATTTATCTTCTGGATATGATGCACTTTCTCAACTTCCAAGCCCATTTCTGCGGCAACCTCCTCAGGCATAGGATCTCGGCCCAAATCCTGAGTCAATCTCCTAAAAACCTGCTTGTATTTGGAAATCGTCTCCACCATATGCACAGGAATACGAATGGTCCTCGCCTGGTCGGCAATCGCCCTGGTTATGGCCTGTCTTATCCACCAAGTGGCATA
Source organism: Patescibacteria group bacterium (assembly GCA_038063695.1). Classification (GTDB taxonomy): domain Bacteria; phylum Patescibacteriota; class Minisyncoccia; order UBA9983; family UBA9983; genus JBBTUP01. Next base: position 10,860 of record JBBTUP010000023.1, on the reverse strand, counting down.
AGTGGAAAATTTATAGCCCTTTCGCCAGTCAAATTTCTCCGCTGCTCTGAAAAGGCCAAAATTTCCTTCTTGTATCAAGTCAAGAATCGTGAGATCAGGACTTCGACCGATATATTTCTTAGCAATGGATACAACCAGCCTTAGATTAGCTCTAATCAGTTGATTTTTTGCTTCTTCATCTCCTTGCTCTATTTTTTTGGCCAATTCTTTTTCTTTTTCCGAATTTATCAAAGAAATTTTTCCTATCTCCTTCAAATAAATCTGGACGGCATCTAGAGAGACACCGCCCAATTCCGACTCTGGAATGTCTTTCTTTTTTTCTGTATCAAGGAGTTCCTTACCTTCCAAAACATCTATATTGGCCTCCTGAAACCTATTATAAAGATCGTCTAAAAATATGATATCACTCTCAATATGAGGAAATTCCTTTAATATTTCTCCGTATGTAATAAATCCGCGTGAACGACCTTTTTCCAAAAAGACTTTAACTTTCTCCTCATTAATTTCGGATTTTGTTTTTTTCTTTGTGGTAGTTTTCCTGATGACTTTTTTATTTTTTTTTATTTTTTTTATTTTTTTTATCTTCATATAAATTATTGCCTAATTTCATTTAATCTTTTTGATAATTCTTGGAATTTATTCAGATGAACGGGAATCTCCGATTCATTGTTAGATATCTCCAATTGGTTTATCTTAAGGCCTATTTCCTCAAGTTGTTTTTTTATTGACTCTTTTTCCAATTCCAATATTAAATCATTAACCTCGTCTTTAAACGATCTCACGCCTGTATAAAAAAGTTCTGCCTCAAAAACTAGATCACTGCATTTTTCTAAATTGTGATTGTCTAAAAAATTTTGCCTTTCTTCTGATAAAAATGGTTGGCATCTGGAAATAAAAACTTTTATATCCTCTTCTTTAAGATCTGGTTCTCCCTTATTCTTCTGCCAGAGAATAAAACCTATCAACCTATCTTCAAGAAGCGATTTTCTTGTTCTTGGTAAAATTTTAGGCTCTGGTTCCTGTATTACATTGTCCTTTAAAAATTCTTTTTTCTTCAGTTCTTCCCATATTGGCTCTTCTTTCATCAAAAGTTTATTGGCTATTTCTTTAACCCAATGCGCTTTTTCAATTTCGCTGCCAATGGCCGCGACATATGGCAAAACTTTCTTTTCCACTTCTTTCTTAAAAATTCTTTTGTCTTCGTTTTTCTCTGATAAAATCTCAAGAAGAAAATTTATGATGTGCCGCGATTTTTCCACGGCTTCTTTCCATAACTCCGGATTCTCCTTTATGGTATCGGCAGGATCCTTGCCTAACGGGACAACCGCCACTTTTATGTCAAAGCCCTCTCTCAAGGCCATATCTATTCCCCTTTCAACTGCCTCAAAACCGGCTTCGTCCTTGTCAAAGGCCACTATTATCTTGTCAGTAAGACGCTTTATTATTCTTAAGTGGTCTGCTGTCAGAGCAGTACCGGAAACAGCAACGGTGTTTGTAAATCCTGCCTGATGAGACATTATTACATCCATCTGGCCCTCCACTAATATGCAACAGTCTTTTTTTCTGATCTCGGTTTTTGCTTTGTCAAAACCGTATAAAATTTTTGACTTATCATATAAAATTGTCTGGGGAGTATTTATGTATTTTCCGCCAGCCGCTTCTGATTCATCGCCGAACACTCTTCCGGAAAAACCCACTATGCTTCCTGAAGAATTAAATAAAGGAAACATTATTCTGCTGCGAAACCTGTCGTAATTTCCTTTTTCAGATTTTATTGTCATTCCTGTTTTTTCTATATCGGAATCAGAATAATTTTTATTCTTCAAAAAATTATATAAATTTCTCCATCCTTCGGGTACAAACCCAATACTGAAAGATTTTATTGTCTCCTCGTTCAATCCGCGATTTTTAAGATATAAAAGAATTTGTTTGTTTTTTTCCAGTTCTTCTTCATAAAAATTTTTTGAATCAGCAAGAATCCGGGAAGATTTTGAACGCTCGCTGGAAAACTCCGGATTATCTCTTTTTAATTCCACGCCGGCGCGATCAGCCAATATCCTCAATGCCTCCGGAAAATCAACGCCCTCTATCTCCATAACAAAACTAAAGATATCTCCTCCCCGATTGCATCCAAAACAATGCCAAGTTTCCCTGCCAGGAGAAACAAAGAAAGAAGGGCTCTTTTCAGAATGAAACGGGCATAAAGCCTTAAAATTCACTCCCGCCTTTTGTATTTTTATATATGACTGGGCAACATCTACAATGCTAAGCCGAGATTTAATTTGTTCCACATTTGAGGACATAGAATAAATGCGTTTAATTGTCTATCTTTTTTTTAAATCCTGTTCCCGCAGGTATGAGACGCCCAACTATGACATTTTCTTTAAGACCGAGCATTTTGTCTTCCTTGCCTTCAATTGCGGCCTTGATAAGCACCCTGGTTGTATCCTGGAAAGAAGCAGCGGAAAGAAACCCTGGAGTTGAAAGGGATACCTTACTTATTCCCATCACAATAGTAATACATTTTGCCTCTTGTTTGCCTTCTTTTTTCACTCTTTCATTTTCCGCAAATAATTCCGTCCTGTCAACTACTCTGTCTACGCCAAGATTCGTATCTCCTGAATCTTTTATTTTATATCTGGAAAACATCTGTCTAATGATAATCTCTATATGCTTGTCGTTTATTGACGCTCCCTGAGATGAATAAATCTTGTCAACTTCATGCAAAATATAATTCTGCACAACCTTGCTTCCTCCAATATTAAACATCTCTTTTATATCAGCAGAACCGTCTGTCAAAAGAGTCCCTTTTTCTATCTTGTCTCCCTTTTTAACAATCACTGCCCTGCCAAAAGGAATATTGAATTCTTTGCTCTTTTTTGTATCAAGTAAAACAGTAACTATTTTTTCTTTGTTTTTATCTTTTATTTCAAAAATCTCTCCTTCCACATCGCTTATGACAGCGGGATTGTCTATTATCCTTAATTCAAAAATTTCTTCAACTCTAGGCAGACCCATTGTTATATCTCCTCCCTCAAGACCGGCAATACCTCCAGTATGAAATGTCCTCATGGTAAGCTGGGTGCCCGGCTCTCCAATAGCCTGAGCCGCCACTATCCCCACAGCCTCACCTATTTCAACCAATTGGTTTGTTCCTAAATCGCGTCCATAGCACTTCCTGCAGATTCCTCTTAATAATTTGCATGTTATCGGGGATCTTATATAAATATCTTCCGAAGTCGAGGATTCTATTTTTTTAACATCCTCTTCGTTTAAAAGATGCCCCTTTTTAAAACCCCCTGCGTCAACGGACAAAACTCTTCCTCTAATTTTTAAAGATAATTTTGTGCCATGCATCTCTATATCTTTTCTGAAAATCCTTATGCCTCCCTTATCTCCGCAATCCTCTTCTTGCACAACTATATCCTGCGCCACATCAACTAACCGACGGGTTAGATAACCTGCCTTTGCTGTCTTTAATGCAGTATCCACTTCGCCCTTCCTCGCCCCGTGCGTTGTAATAAAATATTCCAATGGACTCAAGCCCTCCTTGTAACTAGCTCTCACAGGAAAGTCAATAACTCTTCCTGTCGGGCTTAACATCAATCCCTTCATGCCAGACATCTGATTAATCTGATCCCATCCTCCTCTTGTTGAGGCAGAGGTAACGATATTATAAACGGAGCCTGTCTTATCAAGAGTATCTGGTACCAGTTCCGCAACCTGATCTTTCGCATTCTGCCATAATTCCACTGTTTTCATATAACACTCGTTTTCAGCCAATAAGCCTTTCTCAAACTGTTTTTTTATCAAATTTAACTGCTCCTCAGCTTTTTTTATAATCTCATTTTTTTGTTCCGGCACCCTCAGATCATCAATGCCCCAGCTTAAACCCGATTTTGTGGCATAATTAAAGCCAAAAGATTTAATCTTGTCTAAAATATTCGGCGTGGCATCAACACCGTATTTCTCAATAATCACAGAGACAATGTTCACCAAAGCTTTTTTCCCTAATTCTTCATTAATAAACGGAAAATCATTCGGAAGAACGCTGTTGAATAAAAGACGGCCCACTGTTGTATCAAAAATCTTACCATCAAATTTTGCGTATTTTGGATTTTCAGTCGCTTTAACTTTTATTTTTGACCTTAGATCAACCCGTCCAAAATCATAAGATAAAATTGCCTCATTCGGAGTAGAGAAAAACATACCCTCGCCCAATCCTTTTTCCTTTGCTTTTGTCATCCAATAACACCCTAATATTATGTCTTTGGTCGGGTTAACAACCGGATCACCGCTTCCTGGCCTGAGGAGATTTTTAACTGAAGCCATGATTTCTTTCGCCTCATTCTGAGCGTTTTCGCTTAAAGGAATATGAACAGCCATCTGGTCTCCGTCAAAATCAGCATTAAACGCAGAACAAACCAAAGGATGAATCTGGATGGCATTGCCCTCTATAAGAATCGGCTTAAAGGCTTGAATGCCCAGACGATGGAGAGTGGGAGCGCGATTTAATAAAACATATTTATCTTTAATAACTTCTTCTAAAATAGACCATACTTCCGGGGTTTTATCGTCTATCAATCGCCCCGCGCCTCTTATATTATAAGCCATCTCCCTTTGAATCAGTTTTGATATGACAAAAGGCCTAAACAGTTCCAGAGCCATATGCTTTGGCAAGCCGCATTGATCCAATTTAAGTTCCGGCCCAACAACTACAACAGAACGGCCTGAATAATCCACTCTCTTACCCAAAAGATTCTGCCTGAACCTGCCTTGTTTTCCTTTTAGCATATCAGCTAGAGATTTAAGCGGTCTTCTTTGCGCTTGGCTAGTAACAACATTCTGCCCGTGACGGATTGAATTATCTATAAGAGCGTCCACTGATTCCTGCAACATTCTTTTTTCGTTTCTTGTTATAACTTCAGGCGCCTTTATTTCCAAAAGTCGTTTTAGACGATTATTCCTGTTTATAACTCTCCTATATAAATCATTAAGATCTGAGGTTGCATGCCTTCCACCCTCTAAAGCAACCATTGGTCTTAATGCGGGAGGAACAATTGGAATGACTGTAAGAAACATCCATTCAGGCCGCACTCCTGATTTTTCCATTGATTTAAAAAGATTAATTCTCTGAATAACTTTTATTTTTTCCTGCGAACTTAATTTCTCATGACCCTCTTCTATGGTATGTCTTATTTTGATAATATCCATTTTCTTAAAAATATTATAAATTACCTCAGCCCCGGTGCTTGCCTCAAACATCCCGCCGTACTTTAAACTCAAGTTATAATATTCAGCTTCTGAGATAATTTTATGCATATGAATACTTTCTATCTCAGATTTAGTGCTTGAAAAAGCCTTTTTAATATTCTCTTTTTCCGCAGGTGATTGAGCAGGTTTAGATTTGGCCTTAAATTCGGAATTCAAATTATGAAGGATTTTATTTCTTTCCTCGTCATTGACTTTAGTTATAATGTAGCCAGAAAAATATACAACCTTATCTATTTCAACCAAAGGAACACCCAAAGCAAGACTTATTCTGGAAGGTATACCCCTTAAAAACCAGATATGGGAAACCGGCGTCGCAAGTTGGATATGACCCATCCTTTCTCTTCTCACTATTGAACGAGTAACTTCCACGCCGCATTTTTCACAGACAATGCCTTTGTATCTTATCCTCCTGTATTTTCCGCAATAGCATTCATAATCTTTTTCAGGTCCAAATATACGCTCGCAAAAAAGACCGTTTCTTTCTGCGCGCTGGGTTCTATAATTTATAGTCTCCGGCTTTGTTACCTCTCCGGATGACCACGATAAAATCTTCTCCGGCGATGCGAGTTTTAATGTTATTGATTTAAAATTTGTAACTCCTGTTTCCATAAATTTTAATTTTGCTTAATTATTCCTTTAAGCTCCACATCCAAAGCCAGACCTTTTAATTCATGCACTAAGACATGAAAAGACGCCGGCAGATTAGGACTTCTCATCGGCTCTCCTCTTATAATTGAATCATAAGTATTTACCCTGCCAATTATATCATCGGACTTGACTGTAAGCATTTCCTGAAGAGTAAATGCGGCTCCATAACCCTCTAGAGCCCATACCTCCATTTCCCCGAATCGCTGGCCTCCGCCCTGCGCCTTTCCTCCTAAGGGCTGTTGAGTGATAAGGGAATAAGGACCGATTGACCTCATATGAATTTTATCTTCAACCATGTGGCCTAATTTCATCATATAAATGTATCCGACTGTGATATTGTCTTCAAAGGCCTCTCCTGTCCTCCCGTCATATAATCTTACCTTCCCGTCTTCATTAAATCCTGATTTCTTTAATTCTTCTTTTATCTCTTTTTCTGTGGCGCCTAAAAACGGCGGAGTTATTGCCTGATAATTTAATTTATTAGCTGCCCATCCTAAATGCGTTTCAAGAACCTGTCCAAGATTCATTCTTCCGGCAACTCCCAAGGGATTTAAAATAATATCAACAGGAGTTCCGTCTTCCAAACAAGGTAAGTCTTCCTCCGGCAGTATCCTTGAAATAACTCCCTTGTTTCCGTGCCGACCGGACAATTTATCACCGACAGAAACAGATCTTAATTGAGCAACCTCAATTGTTATCTGTTTTATAATGCCTGGCTCTAGCCTATCTCCTCTCTCTCTTGAAAAAATTTTCACTCCAACGACTCTTCCTTGTTTCCCATGATCAAGCCTTCTTGAAGTGTCCTTTACATCTCTTGATTTCTCGCCGAAAATAGAGCGGAGCAATCTCTCTTCAGATGTCAGTTCAGCTTCACCTTTAGGAGATATCTTACCCACCAATATATCATTTGCCCTAACCTCAGCTCCTATTCTTACAATACCCTCTTCGTCAAGATCCTTGAGTTTATCCTCTCCAACATTTGGTATGTCGCAAGTATTTAATTCCGGGCCCAACTTTGTGTCCCGCACATTGACTGAAAAATCCTCAATATGGATAGAAGAAAATTTATCTTCTTTCACCAAGCGCTCTGAAATAATAATAGCGTCTTCAAAATTAGCTCCGCCCCACGACATAAAAGCAACGAGGACATTCTGACCTAAGGCTAATTCTCCCTGGGCGCTGGAACTGCCGTCTGCCATTACCATACCTTTTGTCACTTTATCTTTTAAATTGACTATCGGTCTCTGGTGAATAACAGTAAAATCATTTGAGCGCATGAAATTGACAAGTTTATATGTTTTTCTTTTCCCGTTTTTTTCTTTTACTGTTATATGATTAGCATCTATACTTTCAACAACTCCATCTTCCTCGCATATCAGCAATCTCCCTGAGTCGCGCGCCGCGCGATGCTCAATGCCCGTGGAAACAAGAGGTATTTCCGGCCTAACAACTGGAGTCGCTTGACGCTGCATATTGGAACCCATTAAAGCCCTAGTTGCATCATCGTGTTCAAGAAAAGGAATGAGGCTTGTTGCAATACTAAATGCCTGCCATGGAGCAACATCAATAAAATCAATTTCCCTTTTTGACACAAACCCTGGCTGAGAATTTACTCTTGCCTCGACAAGTTCATCTATTATTTTCCCTTCTGAATCATATTTTATTCCGGCATGAGCAATATTATATTTTGATTCTTCCAAGGCATTCAGATATACTACCTCCTTTGTAATAATTCCATCTTTTACCTTCACATACGGCGTCTCCAGTATGCCAAATTCATTCAAGCGCGCATACGCAGAAAGATGAACCACTAAACCGATATTAGGACCTTCAGGGGTTTCAATGGGACAAATTCTTCCATAATGAGACGAGTGCACGTCGCGGACCTCAAATCCTGCGCGTTCTCTGGTTAATCCTCCCGGACCTGTGGCTGTCAATCTTCTCAAATGCTCCAGTTCTGAAAGAATATTCTGTTGATTCATAAACTGAGAAAGTTGGTTGGTGGCAAAAAATTCTTTAAGCACTGACATAAATGGCCTGTTATTTATCAACTGGGAAGGCAGGAGCGAAATTGAAGATCCTAAAGTGGACATTCTATCTTGTATATTCCTTCTCGTCCTAGCCATTCCGACTCTTAAACGATTCTGAAGTAATTCGCCTATTCCTCTTACTCTTCTTGTGCCAAGATGATCTATGTCATCTGACTGAGCGCCTGGCGTATTATTCAATTCAATAATCTTGGCAATTATAGCCATGATATCGCTCAGAGAAATTGTCTTAGGGCTATTCTTTATATCATCAACCGGCAAACCCAAACGATAATTAAGCCTATATCTGCCAACTGAAGAGAGATCATATCTCATACTGTCAAACATTCCTGACAAATATTCCTTCGCATTTTCAAATGTGGCCAGTTCTCCGGGCCGTAAACGCTTATATATTTCAATAAATGAATCTTCAACTGATTTTGATGGATCTTTTTCAAAAGTTTTCTTGATGTAAGAAATTTCCCCTTTGTCAATCTCAGAAAAATATTTCTCTATCTCCTTGTCATTATCTGCGCCAAAAACTCTCAAGAGAACTGTCACTGGTATTTTTCTCTTTCTGTCTATCCTTGCATAAATTGCTCCGTCAGATTCTGTCTCAATTTCTATCCATGCGCCTCTGCTGGGAATTATTTTTGCCCCAAAATATTTCTTGCCTCGTAATACGTTAACGCTGAAATAAACTCCGAATGATCTGGCGAGTTGAGAAACAACGACTCTCTCTATGCCATTGACTATAAAAGTCCCGTGCTTGGTCATCATGGGCATATCAGCCAAAAAAACTTCCTGCTCTTTTATTTGTTCAAGTTTTTTATTAGTCAGACGAACTTTTATCTTCAACGGCGCCTCCAAAGACAAATTATTCTGCCTGCAATAATATTCGTCAAATTTCGGCTCTTCCAATGAAAAACCAAGAAATTCCAAGATAAATTCTTTTTCAGAATAATCCTTTATGGGGAAAAATTCCCGAAATAATTCATTAAGCCCTTCCGCCAATATCCATTTAAAAGAATTCAACTGGACATCAGCGAGATTTGGCAATGAAATTACTGGCTCTTTATATTTTGAGAAAAATTTCTTAAACACAAAAATAGCCCTCTTTGTTTAAAATTAAGGGTTTTTAATTAATTCTATTATTTAATAAGGCGGTTGTGACAAAATAATTTAAATATCTTATAATTAAATAAAATAATAACAATAAACCAGCCTTAACTCAATCTTTTATTGTTAATAAGTATTATATGCCCTCTTTAAAATATGTCAAGTATTTATTAACATTATTTCTCTATTATATTTGGGTCATAATTAATGGTCCTAAAATAAACCAGTACGTCGGATTGAATTGCGCTATTATTGATATCTTCGCCATGAATAGTAACTGCGCCATTTACGCCCTTAGGAACATTAAGAAGACTGAAATCCGCTTTTCCGTCAACTGGAATATTACCGGACCTTGTATAATCAGAGGGACTGAAAGGCGGATTAAAGATTCCTATTGATCCAATCGGCATACCTCCGCTAACTGACAAACGCGCCTGACCATTATAACCGCCTGTTGGATTTACTGTAATCGTGGTAGTGCTAGAATCTGCGGATAGTGTCTTTCCAAAGACAATGGCCTTTATTGTGCTAGTGCTGAGAGATAAAGAAAATCCAGGCGGCGGCGCTATATTTACATTAACGCTTTCTATCCCCCAACCCAATATTCCCACGCATTTTAATTGATAAGTTGTGTCAGAGGACAAAGAAGGTGTAGTGTATATACCTAATGGTAATTGATTATTAATCTTTATAATTTGCGATTGCCAATTCGCCTCGCCGGATAAAGGATAACATTTAGTGGCATCATACGGGGATGCTAATGCCCAACTTATATTAGCAGTATCGCCTGAATTTATTGTAATACTACCCGCTGTGTTATTGGCCTTCAAATTAATCGGTAAATTGTTAATAACATCCTTTTTTACAAAATAATCATACGCAGTGCCGCTGGAAGGACAACCTGTAGGCGCGCCTTCGCTTGCTCCTTCAAATATGCCATTTTCGTTTATATCGCAATCCTTTCTGTTAAAACTTATCCACCCCACAACATCAGACCCCCAGGCAAATCCAGAAAATTTTCCTGTTTCCAAATCAACAGAAACGCCATCCATTTTTATCCAGCCGTCCCATCCGCCTGACTTAGGATTGGCATTGCCGCTGCAATCTATATTTTCAGCGCCTGCGCAAGCGCGAATCCCGCCAGTAACTTCTCCGATTCCATCTCCATTATCGTCTCTTAAATTCGCTAAACCAGAAATACCAAGGGGATACGGCCCACCTAAACTTAATTTTATCCACCCTATATTATCTGACCATGCCCAATCTTGAAGATTCCCTCCAAGGCCGGTTCCCACAATACTAGATTGCACAAAATCTATCCATCCTATATTGTCTGACCATGCCTGACTAGTAATCTGCTGTGATATAGTAGTAGCGCTTGCTTTTTGCGTAGATTTATTAGTAATAATAAAATATACAAAAGAAACAATAAAGAGAATTACAAGTGAAAAAATGATTCTTTTATTCATAAATACCTAGTATCTATATTATGATATATAAAAGATTTATTACGAATATACTTATCCACAAGGGCTTGCCCCTCCAGACGACTCAATCAAACGTCAATCGACAACGGTTGTCGATTTTCGTTTTTTCAGACTAATCAATAATTAAATTATCTATTATGTTTAATGTTTTTTCTGACCATTCGCGCAAATAAGATTCATATTCTTTTGAGTTGTTAAATTGTCCCATTATTATCTCTGCCCCAGAGATTATTTTATCATTGTGATTCTTGTTTAAAAAATTTTTTAAGCTTGAATAAGGATAATTAATGAGACGATTTTTAATT
>JBBTUP010000022.1:0-1715 GCA_038063695.1 Patescibacteria group bacterium | reverse complement strand
AAGGGCAAAAGAGATTTTTTCATAAGGTCAATATTATTAATTTAGTTTAAATAATTTTATGAACCAAAAAGGATTTATCAATATCGCAATAATTATTGGAGTTATTATACTTGTTGGAATAGCAGGTTATTTTGTTGTAAACCGCCAAACACCCTCACCTGAACCAACCCCCTCTCCAAATCCACCATCAACTTCAAGTCCTTCATTAAATAACAACTGCGAAGGATTAGTCAGTTACAGTGTGAGAGCATATCAAGATGGTTGGGAAAAAACGTTTAAGAAAGAAAACAATCTTTCCGATTCGCAATTTAATACCTATATCACCGTCACTGCTATATCTTTGCAACCAGTAGGCAACACTTGTGAACTGGCGGTAAGATATACAATTAAGAAGGACTGGTTAGTGGTGAACCAAGTAGATGACATGACACTTGGTGTTCCACCAACCATTTCTCCCGACAATCTCCCTCTTGAAAGTGACCCCACAAAACCTGGACGAATAGGAGTATCGAATGTAAATCTTCATGACCCATTGTCTTTCAAGAATCAGACCGAGGCCATGAACTTTTTTGTAGACAAATATAATTTGAAAGGTATTGGTGCTAAGATTCAGAAGCAAGGTTTTCAATATTTCTGGAATAAAGAGGGTGCAGAGAAATCTGGTTATCCGTTCGCCGGTGAAGGGGGCGAGGCGTTTATATCAGTGTCCGGTACTATTAACTCAAGTCAGAATAAATGCTACAGCGGAGAATTATCACTCGTAAGTAAGGAAACAACGTATCACGATACGCCGTGCCGAATTAACTAAAAATAATCCAAAATTTGCCGCCACATCCTTCGCTAAAGCTTCGAAGTGCAAAGCAAAGAAAAACTTGTGGTTCGACAATCTCACCATCCTGAACGAAGTTGAAGGAAAATCGTTCTTTCCGCTTCCGCATTTTTTCAACTCCTTTACCCCGTTAGAAATAATACCCCTCAGATCTGTTTCGGTTTGGTTACAATTTAGAATAATTCCCACGAGGTTTGTTGCCTCGCGGAAATTTCTAACGGGGTTTACTTTTCTCTTAATAAGATATAGACTCAAAATAGACATTTCTTAAAAACTTAAAAACCCGAAAAAAGGAGGGCGGAATGAATAGGATAATAATAATATTTGTTTTATTGCTCTTGGTTTTTTTGATGCCCCATAATGCATTTGCGGAAAAAACCGAGGTCTTGGATTTTGAAGAATCCATTAATCTCTCAGAAAAAAACTCTCATAATTGCGGGCTTCTGGATTGCACAACCATTAGTCTTGATTTTATAGACATCAAGGATCTAGAATTAATCTTGGATATTTCCTTAAGAAGAATGGCAACCATGTTTTATGAGGCCAATAAATGGAATGATTTAATTATTCAGGAAATAAATATATCTAATGATCTAAAAAATAGCATAGTCGGAGTAGTAATAAAAAGTAAAGGAGCAATCTCAGATAGAGAAAATCATATCCTAAAAAAAGATATGGAAGCAATATTGGATAAAATCTATGAGTTCACTGGCAAACTGGATAGATTAATACTCAGAAGTCATCCCTTACTCGAAGGTACTAAATATTTATTTGGGTTTAAAAATATAAAAATCGAAAGAAATAAAATAAGATTTGAAGTAATTTTAATAATAAAAGATAAGGAAAAGGAAGAAGAAAATAAAGATAAAGATATTGAAATATAAAA
>JBBTUP010000021.1:7057-9403 GCA_038063695.1 Patescibacteria group bacterium | reverse complement strand
GTTCTTGTCGCTTCCCTCAGGGGCCTTATAAAGAGATATGTTTCCTTTAAGGAAAATCAAAAGGAGACAGAACTCAAGAAAGAGGGTGAGAAATTCGAAGCAATTAAGGCACAGATAGGCACGAGCGAATGTGATATCAGAGATATTCTTGATAGTAAGCCCGGCAAGTACATCTTCTTCCTTCCAGCAAAAATGGAAGGAGAAAAAAAGTTTGGCCGTGATGGTGCAGGTATTGTTCGGGTTAAAAACTTGAATGAAGGAAACATTAAAAAAGAATTCTGGGTTGTAGAAGCAATTGATGGCGCAGGTTCCTTGAGATGCCTTGAGGATAACAACGGACACTGGGTGTTTTTGGGTGTACTCCGTTATTATGCCAAAAATAGGTATTTGCCGAATAGCGTTCCGGAAGAAAGGAGAGAAACTACTCTGCTGCTCTGCAGAAAACTTTATGCTGCGTATTGCGCGAACAGAAAATAATTTTCAACAGAAAAGGGCTGGGTGAAATTCCCAGCCCTATCTATTATCAGTATCGGGAGGTGATAATGTGGGAATATTTTCCAGAAAAAAGAAAGAAAATAAAAGGAACGGCTTACTTGTTCTTATAGATTATGACAACATAGATAGTCATTTAATGAATCATGGCAAAAAGATAGATTTTTCAGAATTAATGATGGATCTTTTGAAGATAGGCAAGGTGAGGCATATTTTTTTATTCATTCCGTTCGGAAGTTATCATGGTCTTCCTCCTAATATAAACAATCTGGGATATGAGATAATCGTATGCCAGAAAATGGACAGAATTGACGATCCGGAAAAGAGAGAAGATAAGGTTGATTCTCGTATGGCACTGATGTCCAAAAACTTTCTTAGTTATGAAGATATTACGGATGTAGTTATAATAACACACGACAAACACTCTATTGAAATGGCATCAGAAGCAGTAAAAGGAGGCAAGAATGTGATATATTTTGCCATAAAGGACGAGATGGCAAGAGAATTGCAGGAATTCACAGAAGATTACGATATAAATGTTTTACCTGTCCCTACAAAAGGCAGGAAAACAATATTTGATATATGATTTTAAGCCCTTGGAATTTCCAAGGGCTTTTATTTTGTAGGGTTGACTTTCTTTTGTGCCTGAGTATTATAAATATATAAGCCCAGACGGGGCTTTTTTAAAAAGATGAATATTTTTAGCAGAATAATAAATTATCTAAAGGGCACGAAGACGGAATTAAAGCATGTTAACTGGCCCACAAGAAAACAGGCCATAAATTTTACTGCCATTGTCATAGCGGTATCTTTACTGGTGGCTTTATTTTTGGGGTTTTTTGATGTTATTTTCAAATTCATTTTAGAGAGATTTATATTGTAATCAATTATGACAAAACAGACAAAACAATTAGGAAGAAGCTGGTATGCTGTGCATACTTACACGGGTTGGGAGGATGCTGTTGTTAGAAATTTAAAACAGAGGGCGGAATCATTAGGAATGGAAGACAAGATTTTTAATGCAATCGTTCCTACAGAGAAAAAGATTGTGATAAAAGGAGGTAAAAGAAAAGTTATTGAAGAAAAAATTTATCCCGGTTATGTTTTGGTTGATATGATTGTCACAGACGATTCATGGTATATTGTAAGAAACACTCCGCGAGTCACAGGGTTTGTCGGCTCTGGCACAACGCCTATCCCTCTTGCCAAAGAGGAGATAGATGTATTATTTGAGAGAATGGGAGTCAAGGAGCCGAAATATAAAGTTGATTTTAAAATCGGGGATATTGTACGTATTGCAGATGGTCCATTTAAAGATTTTGAAGGTAAGGTAAGTGATATAGATGAAGAAAGGGGCAAAGTGAAGGCCTTGGTGTCTATGTTTGGCAGAGAAACGCCTGTGGAGATAGACTTTTTGCAGGTTAAGAAAATTTAGTAAATCATGGCAAAAAAAATTAAAACAATCATAAAATTACAGATTTCGGCCGGCAAAGCGAATCCTGCTCCTCCGGTAGGTCCGGCGCTTGGACAGCACGGTTTGAATATTAGCGACTTCGTGAATAAGTTCAATGAGGCAACCAAAGACAAAGGAACCGATGTGATTCCAGTAGAGATTACTGTTTATGAAGACAGGACTTTTGCTTTTAAATTAAAGACTCCCCCAGCCTCGGACTTGTTGAGAAAGGCGGCTGGAGTTGAAAAAGGTTCTGGTAATTCTCTTAAAAATAAAGTTGGCAAAATATCCAAGGCGCAAGTGAGAGAAATTGCGGAAAAGAAAATGGAAGATTTAAATGCCAATGATATAGAAGGGGCAATAAAGATTATAGAGGGCACGGCGCGAAGTATGGGTATTAC
>JBBTUP010000021.1:5666-6957 GCA_038063695.1 Patescibacteria group bacterium | reverse complement strand
AAGAATAAGTTGGGATGAATTATTTATGAAGATTACCCATTTGTATAGCCAAAGATCCGCTTGCCAGTATTTTAAAGTTGGCGTAATATTTGTCCGTGACAGCAGGATTCTCACAGCAGGTTATAATGGTCCGCCAATAGGCGAACCGCATTGCAACGAGGTTGGCTGCGCAAAGAGAGATAAAAATGGTAACAGATTGCCGGCTGGCTCTGGTCTTTGCAGGGGAGCTCATGCTGAGATGAATGCCATTGCTAATGCTAGCAAGGAAGGAGTTAATTTGAGAAGATCCGTGGTTTATTGCACTTATTCGCCGTGCTACGATTGTTCTAAAGTACTTGTGAATCTTGGTATCCGCGAGTATGTGTATAACAAAGATTATGTAGATGAGAACAGAAATTCCATAATATCTCTCTTAGAGAGGCAAGGAGTTATAGTAAGAAAAATAATCTTAAAAGAAAGCGAGGTAAAGATATGAACAAAGTTGCTTTCATAGAAGCGACATCCATTCCAGATGCATGGTTTCAGGCGTTGTATCGCATAATGACAGAAGGAAGAGAATATTTTATTACAAAAGGAAGTTATGAAGGGATTTATAGAAGGGGTATGCCAATTACAATCAATATCCAGTATCCAAACACAAGGCCGCTTCATCCTCTTATGCCCGAAGGATCAAATATTCCTGCGCCAACATCAGAACAAGATATAAACGATTATCTTGGATATCTTATGACTGATGAGAGACAGCCGAATGAACATTATACTTATGGCGAGGATTTACATTGGCAGATAGAGTGGTGCATCAAGCATTACAAAGAAGCTGGTCACGGCAATAATCATTGCTATATGACTGTGGGTAGGCCGGAAACAGTATTATTTTATGACACCGGCGTTGATTATCATGAGAAAATATTCGTTTGTAATCTTGATGATGAGGAAAAAATTTTGATAAATAGAGTGGTGCATAATAGATGGAACAAAGACCCAAAAGAAAAACCAAGTTCTCAATGTTTAAGAGGAATTGACACTTGGATTGATGAAGGAAGACTTAATTTCTGGATCTATTTCAGGAGTTGGGATTTGTGGGGTGGCTTTCCTGTAAATCTTGGCGGGATTCAACTACTTAAAGAATATATGGCAAGCGAGATCGGAGTGGAAGATGGCATTATGGTTGTTTCTTGCAAAGATTTGCATGTGTACGCGCATACATGGGCAGTGGCTCTTATGCGCATAAAAAAAGACGAAAAAATTTTGGAAAACAGATAAATTAAAGGGCTCTTCGGAGCCCTCTTTT
>JBBTUP010000021.1:0-5566 GCA_038063695.1 Patescibacteria group bacterium | reverse complement strand
AAGTTTATCCCGAGCGAAATCAAGGGATTGATTTTAATGTTTCTGCGGATGGTAAATTCGGGGATTATTCCAGTAATGTAGCAATGGTAATAGGCGGAAATCCGCGAGAGAATGCAGAAAAGATTAAAAGCCATTTAGAGCAAGTTTCTAATTTTCAATTTCTAATTTCTAAAATAGAAATTGCTGGACAGGGATTTTTGAATTTTACTTTATCTGAAAGAAGATTAGCAGAAGGGTTGAAAAATCTTGGACACTCGGTGTCCAAAAGGACACCGAGTGTCCACAAGAAGAAAATTCAGGTGGAATTTATTTCTGCCAATCCTACTGGAGAATTGCATATAGGTCATGGCAGAAGCGCATTTTATGGCGACGCATTAGCGAATGTTTTAATGGCCGCAGGATATAAAGTTGAGCGGGAATATTTTATAAATGATTCCAAGGAAAGCGCACAGATAAAAGAATTAGGCAAGACGGTTTTGGGCAAAGGGGTTTTTTATCTTACAGATTATTTGAAAGCCAAGATTCAAGATTCAAGATTCAAGATTCAAGTTGAAGATGAAGTAGAAGCAGGATACTTAATGGCTCAACAGATACAGAAGGATAACCAAAAATTCATTGAGAAAGACCTAAAAATAAAATTTGATAAATGGTTTTCGGAAGAAAAGGAATTGCGCGAGAAGACATTTTTCAAAAAAACTTTGGATTTATTAAAAAAGAAAAGTTTAGTTTATGAAAAAGACGGCGCGGTTTGGCTAAAAACTCCTGCTTTTAGTGACGATGAAGATAGGGTTTTGTTGCGTTCAGACGGTTCCGTTTCTTATTTTTTGTCAGACATTGCTTATCACGTGGATAAAAACAGACGAGGATATAATAAGATGATTGATATCTGGGGCGCAGACCATCACGGCCATGTAAAAAGAATGATGGCGGTTAAGAAAATGCTGGGCTGGAAAGGTGATTTGGAAATTTTAATAAGTCAAATGGTTATTTTAAAAGAAGGAGATGAAAAAAAGAAATTATCAAAAAGAAAGGGCATTATAATTTTACTTAAAGATTTAATAAAAGAAATTGGGCTGGATGCGTGCAGGTGGTTTTATTTGGAAAAATCGCTTTCAACTCATATGGAGTTTGATATGGCTTTGGCAAAAGAGCGTTCTATAAAGAATCCGGTATATTATGTGCAGTATGCTGGCGCAAGAATGAGTTCCATTTTGTCAAAATCAAAAATCTCCGCCAAAGGCGGATCCGCCTCGGGCGGAAATTTCCAATTTCCAAAATCTGTTAGAAATTTAGTTGTCAAATTAATTCAATTTCCGGAAATTATTGAGGATACAGCGAAAGATTATCAAGTGAATCGGCTCACCATTTATGCTTATGAATTAGCAAAAGAATTCTCGCAATTTTATGAAAGTACAAAAGTAATTGGCTCAGAAAACGAAAAAGAACTAATCGCGCTTGTGGCTTTAACGAGAAAAACTTTAGTTGACGTACTAAATCTCCTCGGCATCTCCGCTCCGAAAAAGATGTAAGGTATCACACATAATTGCGATCGCAAAAATAGGGGATAGTTGCAAAATTTTTGAGGAGATGGTAGGAATAAGGATAGAAAAACCTTAAAAAAGAAAGGAGGTTGTTATGAAAGAAGATAAAGATAATCTATCAGGGATTATAAGAGATTATTTGCAATCAATTATTAACGAAAGAGAAAGAGAAAAACAGAAAGAAATATTAAAGATAGTAGAAGGGATAAAAATAAATTTTGAAGAATTTTTAAATTTTATCTCCATTATAAAAGGGGTCGGAATAGAGCCGTCAATCAACGAATACGAATTTTTCTTTTATAAGCAATGGATAGAGAGTGCTCCTTTGGTGTATAAAAAAATTCTTGAAATAGCATTAGAGAATAATAATAAAAATGCTACAGAACTTCTGGATTATATAAAGGGAATGGGTGTTAAATTTAAAACACTTACAGAAAGCAAATTATGCGTATCAACTTCTTTCCCTGCAAATTGCAAAGAATGTTATTTTTTGGAAGTATGTCCTTTGGTTTAAGAAAGAGAAGGTTTAACCCTTCTCTTTTTAATTTGTAATCCCGTTAGAAATTGTAATTTCTAACGGGATTTATTAGAATATAATGCATGACAGAAGAAGAAATTCTAAAATTTTGGGAGGAAAATAGGATTTTTGAGAAATCGGTAAATAAAGAATCGTCGAACGGGGATTTTGTTTTTTACGACGGGCCGCCGTTTGCTACAGGTCTGCCTCATTACGGCCATATTCTGGCAAGCATCATAAAAGATGTTGTTCCGCGTTATCAGACAATGAAGGGTAAAAGAGTGCCCCGCAGATGGGGCTGGGATTGTCATGGTTTGCCCATTGAGAATCTAATAGAAAAAGACCTGAAACTCAAAAGCAAAAAAGATATTGAGGAATATGGCGTTGAAAAATTCAATAAAGCGGCGCGCGACAGCGTTCTTCAATATGCTGATGAATGGAAAAAAATTATTCCAAGAATCGGTCGTTGGGTTGATATGGAGAATGATTACAAAACAATGGATACTAATTATACAGAATCTGTCTGGTGGGTTTTTAAGACGCTCTATGATAAGGGCTTGATTTATGAAGGATATAAGTCAATGCATATTTGTCCGCGATGCGAGACAACACTTTCCAATTTTGAAGTGACGCAGAATTATAAGGAGATTAAAGATTGGTCTGTTATTGTTAAATTTGAGATTGAAGAAACATCGGATGTTGGCGGAAAAACATCCGATGTTGAAAATATTTTTGTTTTAGCGTGGACCACAACGCCCTGGACTCTTCCGGGCAATGTGGCATTGGCGGTGAATCCTAAAATTGAATATGTAAAAGTAAAACACGAAAATTCTTTTTATATTCTTGCCAAATCTCACCTTGAAGAAATTTTTAAAGATAAAAATTATGAAATTTTAGAAGAATTTAAGGGAAAAGATTTAATTGGTAAAAAATATAAACCACTTTTTAATTACTACACAGAAGACAAAAAATTAGAAAATCAAGAAAAAGGTTGGAAAATTTATGGAGCGGATTTTGTGAGCACAGAAGAAGGAACAGGCGTTGTTCATATCGCGCCGGCGTTCGGCGAAGAGGATATGAATTTGGGGCAGAAAGAGAAACTACCCTTTATCCAGCATGTGACAATGGACGGGAAATTTAAGCCGAAAGTGAAAGATTTTATAGGTTTAAATGTAAAGCCAAAAGGTAATCCAAGGGAAACAGATGAAAAGATTGTTAAATGGTTGGAGGATAAAAATAAATTTTTTAGTAAAGAATTAATCACGCATTCATATCCGTTTTGTTGGCGTTGCGATACCCCGCTTTTAAATTACGCTACATCGTCATGGTTTGTAAAAGTTACTGCCATTAAAGACAAATTAATAAAAATAAACAAGAAAATAAATTGGATACCAGAACATTTGAGAAATGGCAGATTTGGCAAATGGCTTGAGGGCGCGCGCGATTGGGCAATTTCCCGTTCAAGATACTGGGGTGCGCCATTGCCTGTGTGGAGATGTAAAGAGTGCAGAGATATTAAAGTGATAGGATCTACTGACGAGATAAGAGAAGAATTAAACGAAATAAATAAGTTATTTATTGTAAGGCATGGGGAGGCAGAGTCCAATTTAAATAATATTTTGAATGGCAATCTAGATAAAAATCACTATTCTTTGACAAAGAGAGGCAAAGCGCAGGTAGAAAAGACGAGGAATGATTTTAAAGATAAAAAAATAGATCTTATTTTTAGTTCCCCGTTTTTGCGAGCCAAGGAAACAGCGGAATTAATCGCAGATGTACTTGGTTTGGAAGTTATTATTGACGATAGATTAAGAGAAGTTGGGGTCGGTCAATTTGAGGGAAAAACAGTAGAAGAATTTGGCGCAAAATTTTCCACAAAAGAAAGTCGATATGAAAAAGCTGATTATGGTGTTGAATCGGGCAAAGATGTAGAATTGCGAATCAAGAATTTTTTGGACGAAATAAATGAAAAATATAAAAATAAAAATATTATTGTTGTTTCCCATGGCGATCCATTACAGATTTTTCATAGCATCGCGCAAGGAATAAAACCCTTAGACGCTTTTGACGGTTGGTATCCGGAAAAGGGTTCTATAAAAATTGTTTATTCTAAACCGATTGATTTGCATCGTCCATATATTGATAAAATTGAGTTTAAATGTTCTTGCGGAGAGAAAATGAGTCGGGTGCAGGAAGTCTTTGACTGTTGGTTTGAGTCTGGCTCGATGCCTTATGGTCAGGCGCATTATCCATTCGCTTTCACTCAAAATCAAAAATTTGGTTTTCCGGCTGAATTTATCGCGGAGGGAGTGGACCAAACAAGGGGCTGGTTTTATACTCTTCTTGTTCTTTCAACTGCTCTGTTTGATGAGACATCTTATAAAAATGTGATTGCCAATGGAATTATTTTAGCTGAAGACGGGCAAAAGATGAGCAAGCGCCTGAATAATTATCCCGATCCGATGCGACTGGTGGAAAAATATGGAGCAGATGCTTTAAGGTTTTATCTTATTTCTTCTCAGGCAGTGCGAGCCGAGAATCTTAATTTTTCAGAAAAAGGAGTTGATGAGGTGAATAAAAAAGTTGTTTCAAAATTAAAAAATGTTCTGAGTTTTTATAAAATGTATGTTTCAAATTCAAATCTCAAAAATCAAATCTCAAATCTATATAGTGAAAATATTTTAGACAAGTGGATATTGGCACGACTCAATGTTTTAACAAAAGAGGTTTCTGTTGCACTGGATAATTATGAGATTGATAAAGCGGCTAGGCCTATTGGTGAATTTGTTGATGATTTGTCTAATTGGTATGTGAGGCGTTCTAGAGAAAGATTTAAAGACCCTTTGATAATCTCAGGGCAGGGGGCGTCAGCGACCCTAAATCATGTTTTAATTGAACTTTCCAAACTCATCGCGCCTTTTATGCCATTTGTGGCGGAGGAAATATATCAGAATCTCAAATCTCAAATTTCAAATCTCAAATCTAAAGAGAGCGTGCATTTGGAAGAATGGCCGAAATTAGAAAAAATTTCAGAAGAAGATGAAAAAAACTTGGAAATTATGATCAAAGCTAGAGAAATTACTTCAATTGCTTTAGAAATAAGACAGAAAGAGGGAATTTCTATTCGCCAAGTGTCAGGGTCTTTTAGCACTACTGCAACATCGTTGCCAGAAGAATACATTAATATAGTTGCGAAAGAGATTAATGTGAAAGAAATAAAAACTGGTGCATCTGAAAATAAATTAGACACGATTATTACTCCAGAATTAAAACAAGAGGGAATTGTTAGGGAATTGATTCGCAAAATTCAAGATTTGCGAAAAAAGGAGGGATTGGTGCCCCAGCAAAAAGTCGAGTTAGTTATTGAAACTGACAAAGATGGAGAAAAATTTATAAATAAATTTTCAGAAGAAATTAAAAGGTCTACCAATTTAACTTCAATAAGTTTTTCTTCGGTTTCAGATGTCGAGGAGATAAAAATAGAAGATTTAAATTTAAAAATTAAAAT
>JBBTUP010000020.1:11464-14032 GCA_038063695.1 Patescibacteria group bacterium | reverse complement strand
TCAGATATTTTTTCTTTTAAAATATCTTTTATTTTTTTCATATCATATGAAACTCGCTCTTGTATTTTGCGGGTGAGATAGCCTTCAGAGCCAAAAACCCTGTCCACTTTTTCATTATCCATAAAACCATATATTACAGTTTTTAATTCATTTAATCTGTCATTATTTTTCTCATTCTGCGCTTTTAATTCAAAATACTCTTTTATGATCGGCTCAATATCTTTTTGACTGCTGATTATTGATGACTGATGGTTGTAAAGGTGTTTCCACATCGGGCACATCTTCTTATAACCGCACCAGCCACATAAAGGAGAGGGGACAGGAGGAAATTCATAATTATTTTTTATCTTTTTTTCTATCTCATTTATCGTATCTAGAACGAATTTTTTTGTATCCTCTAATTTTTCTTCAGAACGGAAAGTGGATATTTTCTCGCCATGTTTTAAAAAATACAGAGTTATCTTTATATTTCTAAAAGACAGATGGGGCCATCTTTTGATAAGACCGAGATGATAAATAGACATCTGTAGGTTGTTGTCTAGAATATCTTGGGAGGGCATTTTCCTGGCTGTTTTATAATCTATTATTTCGTACGATTCATCCTCTGGATTCTTGTCTATGCGGTCTATTATACCGACCAAAGTATGCTTTTGTTTTTTTTCTGGGTCTTCCAACTCAACTTCAAAACGTGATTCAAGGTCTACTGTATTGAAATTCCACGGCGGATTTGTTTTGTAAAATTTTTTTAAGATAGAAATTCCATCTTCGTAATAAATTTTTTCTTCATCAGAATTTTTAAACAGATCTTTTTTTTCTTCCCACTTATCTGTAAAAAAATTTACAGTCTCGTCAATAGTGGGATATAGAGGGTTTCTCTCAAATATAAACTTCAGGCAATCATGTATTATGGCGCCATAAATCGCCTCAATTAATTTTGGAACTTTAATCCTATCCAATTCCTGGTATTTGAATTTCAAAGGACATTTTTTATATGTATCTAGGCTAGAGTACGATGTTCGCATATCATAGATTATAACATGCTGATTTGATAGGGAGTAGCAGGGTTTAAATATATGGCACGTCGGACATTATTGCTTTTGCGACATCCTTATCCGTTACTCTTTAATTTATGCAATATATTGATAAAAATATCCCATAAGTATTTTATCGGTCCTCCCAAATAATTATCCCAAGCATACTTTACTTTTTCCCACACATAATCAAAATTATCTTTAAATGTCTTACCTTCTATTACTGACTTTATACTTATGCCTAAATAACTCAGAATAATTATTATTATGATTGCAAGTAAAATAAGATGTATTATGCCCTCATTATTTCTCATATTTTCATTTTAGCATATTCTAATCTTTTTAAAACCTCTATTTTCCCAAGTATTTCTAAAACTCTAAAAGGATCCGGAGACTTATCCAGGCCTGTTAAAGCCATCCTAAGTGGCCATAAAACGTTTCCACGGCCTTTTTCTTCTGTATAAGGCCATATGACTGTTTTTATGTTTTCTTGAGTAAAATTCTTTGCATCAACGCTTTTTATAATCTCAATAATCTTCTCTAGGATATTTTTTGTATTGATTAAATCTTTTTCCTCGCGCCATAATAATTTTTCTTTCTCGTATTCCGGCTGTTTGAAAAAATAATTTAATTCGCTGGCCTCATATAAATTTTTTATGTCAGATAGTTTATTTATTCTTTCTTTAAGCAAATTTATTATTTTGGAGTTAGATTTTGGAATATATGGTTCTATCCATTCTTTTAATTCATCTGGGTCGGCTTTTTTGATATATTCTTTATTCAACCAATCAAGTCGCGCAATATTAAAAATGGCTCCGCTCTTTTGTATCTTTTTTAAGGAGAAATCTTTTATTAATTCTTCCATACTGTAAATCTCTTTTTCTGTGCCAGGATTCCATCCTAAAAAAGCAATAAAATTAACCAAAGCTTCTGGCAAGTATCCTAAATCTTTATATTTCATGACTGATGATTCCCCATGCCTTTTTGATAGTTTAGACCTGTCCGAGCCTAAAATAAGCGGTATATGCGCATAAATAGGCCTAGGAAGGCCGAGGGCCTCTTGGATGAGTATTTGCCTTGGCGTATTGGAAATGTGATCTTCCCCCCTTATCACATGGGTCACCCCCACTTCACTATCGTCCACAACCACAGCGAAATGATACAAGGGCGTTTCTTTGTTTTTGGCAATGACAAAATCACTGAGTTCTGTTGTATCAAATTCTATTTTACCGCGTATTAAATCATCAAAAGAAATTTTTTTGTTTTTATTCCTTAATCTAATCACTGACTTGCTGTTCCCTTCCAATTCTTCAGAAATATAAGCCATACCCTCTTTTAAAAGTTTTTCCAAATATTTTTTATAAATTTCTGTGCGTTCGCTCTGCCTGTAAAATTCATCCCAATTAATACCAAGCCATTTCAAACTATTTATCATATCTTCTTCAAATTCTTTTTTTGAACGCTCCTTGTCAGTATCCTCAATCCTTAAAATAAATTTGCCATTATTTTGTTTTGCAAAAAGATAATTAAAAAGCGC
>JBBTUP010000020.1:0-11364 GCA_038063695.1 Patescibacteria group bacterium | reverse complement strand
TCCTTAAAATAAATTTGCCATTATTTTGTTTTGCAAAAAGATAATTAAAAAGCGCAGTCCTCGCTCCGCCTACATGAAGCATTCCTGTCGGGCTCGGCGCAAATCTAGTTATCACTTGTTGATTTTTATTATTACTCATGCTATTCTCTATTTAGATATATTCTAACATATTTTATAGAAAATAAGGAGGTATTTAAAAATGGGATTACATATTGTGAACAGAACTAAAATGAAACTTGGAGAATCAAAAGATTTTAAAGAATTACCTTTCAAGGAAATTAAAAGAGAACTGGAAGATTACCAAGGAAAAGGAATGAAAAAGCAGATTATAATCGAATTTTATCATAATACCGGTTTTTGGGAAGTATTCACTCAAGAAATATTTCCGCCTGGTATAGGTGGAGAATTATATCAAAAATATAGTGTCGCAAAACTCTTTGAAATGCTGAAGGATCTGAAGGATAAAAGTTAGATGAAACAAAGCCGAAAAGTATTTTTATAAATACTGAGTAGGCTTTTTTATTTTCAATCATACTCTGCCCCAAGCCTTGCTTGGGTCAAAGTAGAATCTCTATAATGCTCTTCCACGAAACTTTTATATTCTTCTGAGTTTTTAAATTGATCTTCAATAATATCTTTTTTTAGTAAATGTCTCCACCTGTTTTCTGAAACATAATCTTGATAACTTGACCATGGATAACTATCTTCTTTATTCTTCCAGCCCGGAAGATCTTTGCTGTTTTTATGAATATAGCACGATAGAATTAAGGCGTATTCATTATTATCGATATGTTTTGAATTAAATTTATTTTCAAAAAGATGTCCCCTTCTTTCGTATTTAAGATTAAAATATTTAGAATGACTAGTTAAAATTTTATGAATATATTTTGAAATATTATCGTCTTTTCGCTCTTCAAGTAGAAGATGAAAATGAGTCGGCATTAAAGAAAAGGATACAAGATTTATTAAAGGATTTCCAAGGTCTATTTTATTATTTAAAATATCCCAAACCAGACTTAGATCAATTTTACGATCTAGACGTGGTATAGAATTGATTCCATTTGCTGAAAAAAGTAAGGTTATAAAACGTTTATAATCTTTTTCCTCATTAAAAATATTTGTACCGCCTATGCCGTGCGCGTAAATATGATAAAATTCACCCTTTATAAAATTATGAGCTCTTATCCCCATAGATTTATATTATATGCCCTAAGCCTTGCTTGGGTCAAGGGGGTTATGCGTGTTCTAAAGCGAGGTTTATGATTTCTCTTGCGATTTTTTCCGCAGCATTCGGTTTGGCAAAATTGAATGCAAATTCCCCCATCTTTTTAAGTTTTTCTTTATTCTCTATCAATCTTTGAATTTCAGAAAACAATAAATGCGGAGTCAAATTCGTTTCTTCAATCACGTCCGCGGCTCCGATTCTTGCATACTCATATGCATTTTCTCTTTGATGGTCTTGCGCGGCATTGTTAAGAGGTATTAAAATACTCGGCAAACCAGAAGCCGCAATTTCAAAAATAGAGCCCGAGCCAGCTCTGGCAATTATCAAATCAGCGGCGCCATAAGCCATTTTCATTTCTATTACATTAAGATATGGGTATACGTGGTATCGATATCTATAAGAAGATCCTTCGAGTATTACACTTACTCTACTTTTCACATCATCATAATTATTTTTACCACTTATATGTATAACATGATAATTTTTAACAAGATCACCAATTATATTTATTGCATTGTCATTTATTTTCTGCGCCCCCTGAGAGCCACCTGTAATCAAAATTATAGGGATATTCTCTTTTATATTAAAATAATCTTTACCTTCTTCTTGCGCCTTATTTTTATCTGCTATGACTAGTTCTTTTCTAATAGGATTACCAACCAGAGCTACAAACTCTTTCTTTTTTGAGGATATATAATTTATTGTTTTAGAAAAAGATATGCCGATTCTCTTTGCAAACGAACTTGATAATTTATTTACTTTTCCAGGGATAACATCTGACTCATGTATAATGAGAGGAATGCCTAAAAATCGCGCTGCTAATACTGCTGGTAAGCTTACATAACCTCCTTTACTGAATATAACATCTGGAAAATCAAGATAAATATTCCAAATGGCTTTGATTGTTCCGAAAAAAGTTTTTATAGTATCAGTGATATTCAAAAGCGAAAAATAACGTCTTATCTTACCGGCATAAATTTTTTTAAATCTTACTCCCCTTTCATATAAAACATCTTTATCAAAAGATGAATCAGACATAAAAATAATTTCTATTTTTATGATTTTTTCCTGTTCTGTTATTAAATTTAAGGCGTCTATCACAGCAAGGGCCGGATAAAAATGCCCTCCACTTCCTCCGCCTGTAATCAAAATTTTCATATTTTATGTATTTTTTGAAATATTTAACAAAATTCCTATTTCTGCTAATGTTATAAACAATGCTGACCCTCCTTGACTGATAAATAAAAGCGGCAATCCTGTTAATGGTATTACTCCTGTCATCGCGCCAATATTTACAAATGATTGCGCTACAATAAGTATAGCAATTCCAGAGCCCAAAAGTCGAGCGAAAAGATCTGAGGATTGTGATGATATATATAAACCCCTGTATAAAAAAGTCAAAAAAAGTCCTATAAGTATAATGCTGCCAAGAAAGCCAAATTCTTCTGCATAAACAGCAAAAACAGAATCACCCATTGGTTCTGGAAGATATTTAAATTTTTGCAGACTCATCCCAAATCCCCTCCCCTTAATGCCGCCTGAACCTATTGCTATTAAAGACTGATTGATCTGATAACTTTTGTCTAATTGCTCTTCTTCTGTTGATTTATTAAAAAAAACGTTAAGCCTATCTTTTAAGTGTGGCCTAAATTGAGACATTAGAATTAATAATAATAATCCTAATAGTATAATTATGGCTATCTGCCGGAAACGTCCGCCTCCAATCGTAAATAAAACTAAGCCTATGATAGAAATTATACCTAGTGTCCCTGTATCATTTTGAAAAATTATAGGAATTCCAGCAAAAGCAACAATAACTAAAAAGGGCAATAAGCCGAATCCAAAAGATCTTATCTCATTTTTTTGCAAAGTAAGCCATGAAGAAAGATATATAATAAAGCTTAATTTTAACAACTCAGACGGCTGAAAAGAAAGAAATCCTAATTTTAGCCAGCGCCTTGCGCCTCCATGACCAAATCCTATATGAGGCTCAAAAACAAGAAAAGAAAGTACTATTGAAAAAAGAAAGAACGGCAGAGCAAATTTTTTCCAATTTTTATAATCTATTCTGCTGGTTATAAACATCATCATTAGACCCAATGTCAAGCCCAAGGCTATTTGTTTTATGACTACAAAATAAAAACTCGGACCGTCTCTGTTTAAGAAACCCATTGAAGCAGAGAAGAATACGAAAACCCCGACTATTATCAAAGCGCATACGATTCCAAAAAATACTTTATCAAAATTTCTTCTGCGCATAGCATAAGTATTATTCTTTTCTTAATAATTTTCCGGCTGATTTCTTTAGAATTTTCTCATCTTTTAATACTACCTTGCCATTTATCAGGACATATTTTATACCCTCAGAGAAATTGAACGGATTCTCGTAGTTGGATAGATCCATTAGTTCTTTTGGATCAAAGATAACAATATCTGCGTAGTTATTTTTTTCTATTTTTCCTCTTTTCTCCAAATTTAATATTTTAGCGGGTAAGCCTGTCATTTTATAGATTGCTTTTTCCCATGTCAGAATTTTTTTCTCTCTGGCGAGCGTCCTCAAGGCTCTGGGAAAGGTACCGAATGATCTTGGATGAGGTAAATCAATACCTAAGACTTTAGAACCCATTTCATATCCCACCCCGTCTGAGGCAACAATTGAATAATCTTTTTCTGCCAAGAGATCAATATTTTTTTCTAAAATGACTTCATTAAATATCGAGACTCTCAAATTATTGGCTGATAATAAATTTAGAACTATTTCTTCTGGAGGAAGACCTGATATATTGCTTAGTTCTTCAATGGTCTTGCCTACATGCTCCCAGCTTTGAAACGCAGAAGCTATTGTTATCCTATCGTAATGGAGGGTTAATTCTTTAAAATAATCGAGGAGACCTTTTCTTTCTTTGCTTTCAGGGGAACGGAGAATTTCAAGAATTTGGTTCGGCTTTCTGTTTTTTATCCAAGACGGGAGTAGCATATATAGATTTGATCCCGTGCTTGTATAAGGGAAAAAATCGCAAGTTATCTCCACTCCTTCATTTTTGGCATTTTCTATCATTGCAAACAAACTCCTAAAATAACTCCATCCGGTTTTGCCTAGGGCTTTTAGATGCGATAAATGAATTTTGGCACCTGATTCCCTCGCAAAATTCAGCAGTTGCGACAATGAGGGAAGAATATTTTTCCCTTCGTCCTCAAGGTGGTGCTTTGTTATAACTCCATTGTCTGCCGCAATTTTAAAAATCTCTATAATTTCTTTATCCATTGATGAACTTCTATTTAATGCTCCAAAACTTGTTGTAAGACCGAAAGCCCCGTTTTTTATTGAATCATTAAGGAGAAATTTTAATTGGTTTATCTGATCATTTGTTGGGATTACTGATTCTCTTCCTATTACTCCCCAATGAATAGTATTAAATCCGACAAAAGTGCCGAAGTTCAGAGGTAAACTTCTTTTCTCTAATTCTGAAAGAAATTCTTCCATTGTCTGCCAGTTTATATTTGTTTTAGAAGTATCGACCCATTGCTCTATTCCCTCAATATTTCCAGATTTAACTAAAGGAGCGAGGGAAACACCACAATTTCCTCCTAAAATAGTTGTTATCCCTTGCCTAATAAAGCTTTCTTGGCTTGGCTGAGTAAAAATTGTCCAATGAGTATCTGAATGAGTGGTCATGTCGATAAATCCGGGCGATACATAATGGCCGGAGACATCAATTACTGTATCGGCATTATCATTTTGCAGATTACCCACTTTTTTTATTTCATCATCTTTGATGCCAATATCTTCTTTTTTTGGAATATTACCTGCGCCATCAAAAACTGTTCCATTTTTAATTATAATATCATATGACATATATTATATATATTATATCCCGTTAGAAATCAAAAATAAAGCAAGGGATCAAGATAGGCATTAACTGCTGCGGCAGGTAGAGTGTATAATCTTCCTGAACAAGCAACACTTGGTCTTGAGATAATATTTACAGCGTTTTTAGGATAAACAGTCACATGTAAATGAGGACCCGTGGAATATCCCGTATTTCCGCTATATCCCACTAATTGTCCATTTGAAACTTTTTCTCCTTTTGAAACTTTTATTAAGGATAAATGCCCGTAAGTTGTGGCCAATCCGTTATCATATTTTATCAGTACCCATTTGCCAAAAGAGGCTCCCGGACAAGCAATATCTGTATCCCCAGTGCCATCCACGATTCCTTCACCAGCTGATAAAACTCTAGTGCCTTCACTAGCCCTAAAATCCACGCCATTATGCGATCCAGAAACATAAAGACGGCGAGAACTGGAAGTTACGCCAAACTTCTGGGTAATAAATATTTTATCTAATGGCCATCTCAATACACCAGAACCAGCTGGTGGTATAGTTTTTGGATCAAGCTCGTATTTTAATTGCGCTTCGTAATTAAATATTTCCTTGTCTAAAATTTCTTTTAATTTTAATTTTTCCGTCAGAACCTTTCTATAATTAAACTCTTTGTTTTTTGTCTCCGTTAATAATTTATTTTTATTTGTTTTATTTATTTCGTTAAGTTTTTTCTGGTCGCTTAATTTTGTGCTGAGTTTTTTTAAATTATCCATTTCTTCCTCTTGATTTTTTTTCTCTGATTCCAAAGATGATTTGAGAGTCTTTAGATCTTCCAAATTTACATTCATCTCAACCTGGAGATTTTCTACCATTTCAATGTCATCAAAAAAATCAGAAAAATTGTCTTTGGAAAGAATAATTTCAACTACATTCTGCGAATCCAACTCATTGATCTTTTTAATTAATTCCGCTAGATAAGTGCGCTTTTTTTCTATTTCACTATTTTTATCTTTTATCTGATTCCCCAGTTCTTCAATATTTAGGTTTGTTATCTCTATCTCTTTTTCTGTTAATTTGACATCTGCTAAAATTTTTTTCCTTTCTACGTCCAGTCTTTTTATATGATTTTTTAAAGTCTTCGTGTCCTCTAAGGTTTTATTTATTTCTTCCTGATATTTTTTTATTTCCTCTTCTATTTGGGCGGCTTGGCTTTTCCTCTGTTCTATTTTTTCTCTTAACTCATCAATTCGCGACGCAGAACCAGTATTAGAGAAGAAAAGACAAATAATAAAAAGTAAAATTATAATAATAGGTCTTAATTTCATACTAGATTAGAGCTATTACCATGCCGATAATAGCCATAATGATGCTGATAATCCAGAATCTCATGGTTACTTTGTATGGTGGCCAGCCTTTGGCTTGAAAATGATGATGTATGGGCGCTACTAAAAAAATTTTCTTTTTAAAATATTTTTTGGAAAAAACCTGGATAATCGCGGAAAAAGTGGCAACAATAAGGGGAAGGGCGATTATCGGCAAAACTATCACTGCATCAGTAAGAAATGCAATAACAGTAATTGTTGTGGTTAATCCTAACATGCCTGTCTCTCCCATATAAAATCTGGCAGGCGGAATATTAAACCAAAGAAAAGCCAGGATTCCTCCGACCACGACCGCACAAAAAGCAGCCACGTCTATTTGGTTCTGGAAAAATGCTATGCCAGCATAGGCGGAAAAAACAGAAGCCATAATTCCTCCAGCCAAGCCATCTATGCCGTCAATAACACCGCCTGAAAAAATACCGACCAACACTAGTATAAAAAATGGTATAAAAAAATATCCTAATTCAATATCTCCAAAGAACGGAACATGAATGCTAGACATCCCTAATTTAAAGAAAAACCACCACGCAGCGACAGCACCTATTATCAAAACCAAAAAAATTCTTTTTTTAAGAGAAAG
This sequence comes from Patescibacteria group bacterium, assembly GCA_038063695.1. Classification (GTDB taxonomy): domain Bacteria; phylum Patescibacteriota; class Minisyncoccia; order UBA9983; family UBA9983; genus JBBTUP01. Next base: position 4,351 of record JBBTUP010000020.1, on the reverse strand, counting down.
GCCCATTGAAAGAGATTTGCTTTTTCCTAAAATCTGGAGAATGTCATCTGCCAATCCGACCAAAGAAGCGGCCATGAGGGTGAAAAGAATTAGCCATGTCTGATTCTTGCTCAAAAAATTCAATTTTAGCGTGAGATCTGAAGGAAATAGAACAGAGATTAGCCACATCACCATAGTAACCACAAAAACAGAAACCCATATGAGCACCCCGCCGATTCTTGGAGTCTTTATTTCTGAATCAAAATTGTGTATTTTTTTAAAGTCCTCGGAAATCGTGTTATTTTCAGCGCTTCTCGATTCCCTCTTCCACATCTTGTATTTGTAAAAATAATGGGTAAAAATCGGGGTCAAAAACAAGGCCACAAAGAAGGAAAAGGCCGACAACCCAAAAACCTTTAAAATATTGAGTATCATTTTTGTTGTAGCCACTCATAGGTGGCGTCTATTAATTTCTGCATATCAGAGAATCTTCCTTCCATAGAAGACCCCATGACCACTGCAATAAACGGCCTGCCATATCCTGCGTCAAAAATAGTTACCAGATTTCCTCCTGCCAATTCAGTATAGCCAGTTTTTGACCCTAAAATTCTTATCATTTTGCCAACATATTTGTTTGTGTTCAACACCTCGTGTTTGTAATCAAGAGAATCTAATGTTATTTTATCATAAACCGTGGATTCAAAAATTTCTGGATGATGCTCTAGCGCGTATCTTGCTATTTTCGCCACATCAAACGCAGAACCATAAGCGCCGCTTACATCTTTGGATATATCCAAGCCCGTTTCATTTAAAAAATACGTCTGTTCCATCCCGATTTCTTTTGCTTTCTTGTTCATAAGATACAGAAATTTTGGAAATTCACTGGAAAAATTAGGAATGTCTTTAAAATTTGATTCTAAAAAAGTCTGCTCAACGCTTCTGGCTATGGCATGGCTGGCATCATTGGAGGATTTTGCCATTTCAAAATCAATCAATTTAGATAGTGTCCATCTTTCATCTAAAAATAGTCCGTCGTCCCCATCATTGCCCAGGTCCTCTTTTAGTATAGTTATTATTGTTTCATCTGGAATATTTTCTTTTGCTATAGTTGAAGTCATTATCTTTATAAAACTGGCAAGCGGTAATTGGGTATTTGAATTAAGTTCAAAAATAGGCTTTCCGCTCAAAATATCAAAAACATAAGCGGATTTTGCCTCTATTTCTATTTTATCAAACACTGACGACTTGCGGCTATTCCCCACATTCGCCAATAAATCAGATTGATTGTCTATTCTCCCTATTATCTTATTAATGATTCTAGGGGAAATAATCATCAAACTAAGCACTGTCATTGCTATTAATATTTTCTTCATCGCTTTTAACATTTTTTATAAATTCCTCTGATTTTTTATCAAATTCTCCATATTCGGGCAGATCCTTGATATTTTGTATTCCCAGGTACTGCAAGAGTTGAAAAGACGGTTTATAAAAATAACCCCTGTTGTCTTTGGGATTTATCACCCTTTCCACTAAGCCTCTAATAAGGAGATTCCTCACTGTAAATGCCGAGTTTACGCCCCTTATGTAATCTATTTGGGACCTGCTGACCGGGCCTTTGTAAGCGATAATAGAGAGCGTCTCAAGCGAAGCCTTGGTTAATTCTGAATCAAACTCCTCTTTCGTTAATTCTTTCGTAAACTCTGATGATTCTGGAGATGTTGTAAGCATTACAGAATCTTCTTTTTTTATCAATCTTATTCCTCTGCTGGAAAGATTATTTTGCAAAGAATCTATGACGGATTCTATGTTATTCTCCGGCTCTTTCAAAATTTTTGAAAGTTGTTTTATTGTCATTGACTCGCCCTTTAGAAACAAAAGCGCCTCAATATTTTTTTCTAAGTTTATCATTCTTTATTCTTAATTCTTATATTATCAAACGCCTCGCTCTGGCTCACTATTATAATTCCTCTTTTTACCAATTCCAGCATGGCAAGAAAACTGACGATAATTTCCACCTTCAATTCCTTGCCACCACTATTTCTTGATTTAGAAAATTCCGCAAAAGACAATTCCATTTTTGTCTTTATCCTGTCTGTGAGTTCGTTTATTTTTTCCTCCAAACTTATTATTTTTTTTACTGCAATCTCCGGAAGTTTTTCTATTTTAGGAAGATTATTCAAGATCTCTTTGATTGTTGAAACAATAAAATTCAAAGTAAGTTTTTTTGGTTCTATAAATCCCATCTCCATTCCCTTAAAAGATTCCCTGCTGAATTGGGGGTTTTTACCAAAAGATTTTTTAATGTTTAAGGAAAGTTCTTTTACGCGCTGATATTGCCTTAATCTTTCTTCCAATTCTCCAATGCTTTGTTCTTCTTCCTCTGTAAGTTCTAATGAAGGGATGAGTGATTTTGATTTTATAAGAATCAAGGTTGAGGCAATAACCACAAATCCAGCCACTTCCTCCAAGGGAAAATTTTCCAGTTGCTTCAAATACTCCAGATATTGGTCAGAAATTGACGCCAAAGATAGATCATTTATAGAAAGTTTTTTCTTTTCTATCAAATCCAAAAGTAAGTCCAATGGCCCCTCAAACTGGTTGAGTTTTATAGAATACATAATTTTATTTTAGCAGATTTTCTTGCATATTCCAAATTAAAAAGGCGGTTGTATAAAACCGCCTCCCCATGTTTTTTATTTGAAAAATTTTTCCTGTGTATCATTCCATTTCTGGAATTTTTTGTAGTAATCAATAAACGCAATTCCGCAAAAGAAAAAACCAGAAATAAACATGGCGCTGTAAATCACTTCAAGCGACTTTAATTGCTTGAAGATATTAATTGCCAACAAAGTAATTCCTATGCTATATACCACGCCTTTAATTTTTCCGAAAACATTTACGACAAAATTTTCCGAAACTTGCTCATTTATTTTTTGGTATATCTGTATAACTGATCTAATCTTATTTTTTTTAATTTCTTTCTTAATAATCAGGAAAATTCCATATCCTACGGGAACGGCAAGGATAATTTCTCCCAATATTAGCGGTAAAACTATCCAATATTTCATCAATTTTTCTGAAAAAAGAAAAATTAATCCTGAGCCGTAAAGTATACGATCGGCTGTTGAGTCAATAAGTTTGCCTATTCCATTTTTGTTGCCTATTACTCTTGCGACCAATCCATCAAGAATATCGGTTGGAATTAAAGCAATGCAGTAGATTAATTTTGCTTGGATACTCCAATCTGTTGCGAAAAGAATGATTGGCGCTGTAAATCTCAATGATGATATAAGATTTGCCAGATTTTTCTTCATAGACCTCCTTTTAAGGTGCTTATTCCAGTTTAATTCTTATCATTTTTTCTTTTTTATTTCAAGCCCCAGTTCTTTGAGTTGTTTTTGGTCCAGATCTGCTGGCGCGTCCATCATTAAATCCCTGCCATCGCCGGTTTTGGGAAAGGCCATAACATCGCGGATACTCTGTTCTCCTTGCAGAATCATGGCCAGCCGATCAAGGCCAGAAGCGATTCCGCCATGAGGAGGAACACCATATTCAAATGCCTCAAGCATGTGTTTAAAATATTCTTTTTCCTCTTTTGAAAATCCTATCAGGTCAAAAATTTTTGTCTGGATATGCGGATTATGGATGCGAATGCTCCCGCCTGCTATTTCATAGCCGTTTAAAACCATGTCGTGCTGAAATGATTTTGTTAATTGCGGTTCTAATTCTATCACGCCTTTTGGCGAAGTGAACATATGGTGGCTTGGCGTAAAATGGTCATTTTCTCCTTTTTCTTTCTCAAAAAGCGGAAAATTGACAAGCCATACAAATGCCAATTCATTGGGGTCATTCTTGTTTTTTCTCAAATCAGGTCTGTCTGTCCCATATTTTTTTATGGCTTCATTATAATCAATTCTCGGCCATGGTTTTTGAATAATTTTTTTCTCAGGATATAATTTCTCAACCAAATCAGTGTACATATTTTCCATTAAATCTAAAACGTCTTTTTGTTCTATAAAACTCATTTCCAGATCAAGTTGCGTGAATTCCGGCTGCCTGTCGCCTCTTGTGTCTTCGTCCCTCAAGCATTTTGCAATCTGAAAATATTTTTCAAATCCTGCGACCATTAATAATTGTTTGTACTGCTGGGGCGACTGTGGAAGCGCGTAAAATTTTCCCGGATGCAAACGGGACGGCACCACAAAATCCCTTGCGCCCTCAGGCGTTGATTTTGTCAGAATGGGAGTGTCTATTTCCACAAAACCTTTTTCAGAAAGATAATCGCGGATGAACTTTATTATTTTGTGGCGCATTCTCAAATTTTTCTGCAATCTCTCCCTGCGCAAATCAAGGTAGCGGTATTTAAGACGCA
>JBBTUP010000019.1:12298-17617 GCA_038063695.1 Patescibacteria group bacterium | reverse complement strand
GCAAAAATATAACTACGGGTATATAAGAGAAACTCCTGTGATATCTCCTGTGGTTAGAGTGTCTTTTTTAATTTCTCCTTTGGAGCCATACCCATACATAGTATTGTCAATAAAATTTGAAGTATATTCATCGTCCAATCCCATCCAGTGGCCTAATTCATGAGTTAAAATATCTTGCGCGTCATAAGAATTGCTGTCAGCGCATCCGCCATTGTTTCCTGACCAACTCCAGGAAAATTTTTTATTAAGAATAGTATCTGTTTCTGCCACTAGTCCGGTACTGGGATAATACCAAGTGTAAGTGACTCCTAGCGCTGAACCAGAAGTTCTTCCCCATGCAATAATATTTTTACCGTCAAAACTCTTTCTTGAAACTGATGTATTAGAACCTCTCGCAAAATTAACCTTTCCATTACCAGCATTCTGCCAATTTCCAAAAGACAAAGAAGATATAGTTGCTAAATTGGATTGCCCAACAGATGCAGGAACACTATCTGGATTAAGATAATAAGTCCAATTTGAAGGCAGGTGCCATCCAGTTGAATTTACTACGGAAGAAGAATCAGGATCAGGTAAGCCGCAAACTAAAGAGGGAGAAGGCGGAGAGGATCTTTTTTGTTCTTTTGGATTATAAACAAATACCCGCACCTTCATATTTGGATGGCCAGGAACATCATATATTCCGTCTTTTTCTGGAATTGATTCATCAGCGTCAGAGATATCATTCTTGTTTTTTGCAAGAACAGCGTTAAAAGACAGGACCAGAGAGATGATTATGCCAAGAGACAATATCGAAATGATTTTATTTTTCATATAATTTTTTAAATTATTTTCTTAAAAATTTTATAAGACGGGATTTTTTGCGGGATGCAGCCCCCCTTTTTATAATCCCCCTTTTGGCTGCTTTGTCAATGGCTTTATAAGCTAAAGAGATTAATTTTTCCGCCTCTGTTTTTTTACCTTCTGCTTTTAATTTTTTAATTTTTACAACAATATTTTTCAATGCCTTTTTTCTTTGAAGGTTCATTTTTCTCCTTTTTATTGACTGCCTTAAAGCCTTTTTCGCTGACTTAGTTATTGGCATAAAATAAAAATATCAGATATCGCCTAAAAATGCAAGTATGGTATTATAAAATTATGCTAATTCTAAAAATAAGCGAAATTATAAGCCCCAAAATCTTATGGCTGGGTTTTGCTGTAATAATATTCATTTTTTCGTCAATTTCCTTTTTTCTCTTATATCACTGGAAAAGATATATTTATAAGCCTGAGACCACGAAACGCGTAAGCAAGATATATTTCATGGGCTCTGCCATAATTTTAATACTTATGATTATGGGATTAATTATGTACACAAGATTATGATAAAACTTGAAGAAGATGAAAAAATAATACTGGAAGAGAGAAAACATTGGTTCATTCTTCTTGCAGAAACATTTTTTCTTGTGCTTCTGGCAATATTGCCGTTCGCTCTTTTTGTATTCCATTGGTCAAAAGTGCCAATTAATCTCTCTTTGATTCTGATTCTTATTTCAATATGGCTTTTGTTTTTATGGATCGCCTTTTTTGTCATATGGACGGATTATTATCTGGATGTTTTTATCTTGACCAACAAAAGAATCGTAAAAACGGAGCAGAATGGTTTTTTTAATAGAGAGGCGTCAACTTTGAGTTTGGACAAAATCCAGGATGTAACAATGGATGTAAGGGGGATAATCATGACCTTCTTGAATATAGGAAACATAAGCATACAAACAGCCAGCGAGAGCCCAGAATTTATAATAAAAGGACTTGGAAACCCTGAAAAAATAAAAGAGATGATAATGAACGAGTACGGCAAATACAAAAAAACATGATTGCCCATATAAAAGGAAAAATTTTACTGCGCGGAGAAAAATATATAATACTGGAAACTAACGGCATTGGCTATAAAATTTTTGTCATGCCGGAAACTATAAAGAACACAAAAAAAGAGAACGAGATCTCTTTTTGGACGCATCTCCATGTCCGCGAAGATGCCATGGAAATCTATGGCTTTCTTGAATATCCTGAGGTTGAGTTGTTTGAAATGCTCATAAGTATTTCTGGCATAGGGCCAAAATCGGCATTGGGAGTGCTTTCTCTTGCGCCTATTGACACGCTCAAACGCGCAATATCTTCAGAAGACGCTTCATATCTTACAAAAGTTTCCGGAATTGGCAGGAAAATCGCGGAAAAAATCGTATTGGAACTCAAAGATAAAATAGGGAGCGGAAAAATCGACGGCATAACAGATCCAGAACTAAAAGAAGAAAGCGATGTCTTGCAAGCCTTGCAATCTCTTGGCTATTCCTTGCGCGAGGCGCGCGAAGCGCTTAAACAAGTGCCCAGTAACATAGAAGGCGCCAATAATCGCATAAAAGAGGCTTTAAAACTTTTAGGTCGAAATTAAATAATCAATACAAAAACATGACAAATAATCATTTGTATAATTTAATGAAACAGTTGGTGCAAGAAAACAAAAGTTTATGGAGAATAAAGAAAAATTATTTGAAAGACAGCAAAAATTGCAAGGATTGCAAAAATTTCTGGAAAAAAATGGAAAAAGACAAAGAAAGACACGTTAAAGAAATGGAGAAAATGATCAGGAAACATCTCTAAAAAACTATGCCGGAATTGCCTGAAGTAGAAACAATAGTAAACGACTTGAAAAAAGTTTTGCCTGGATTAAAAATCCGGGATGTTTGGACTGATGCGAAAAATATCATCAAAATTCCTCTTGAAAAATTTAAAAAAGAAATTATTGGTAGAAAAATCCTAAAAATTGAAAGGAAAGGAAAAAATATTTTAATTCATCTTTCCAGCGACCTGACTTTACTCGTACATCAGAAAATGACTGGGCATTTACTTTATGGAACATGGTACGCGGAACGTGGAACATGGAAAAGTAAAAAGCCCGGACCACTAAATGACCCTGAAAATAGATTTATTCATCTTTTGTTTTTTCTTTCAAATAGAAAAGAGGTTGCGCTCTGTGACATGAGAAAATTCGCCAAAGTCTTAATCTGGCCTACAGATAAATTGAACGAACTTGAAGATATAAGAAAATTAGGGCCAGATCCCTTTGACAAAAATTTCACTTTTGAAAAATTTAAAAAAACCATTCAACGTGCTCATGGTAAAATAAAAACTGTTTTAATGGATCAAACATTCATCTCCGGAATCGGCAATATTTATTCTGATGAAATTCTTTGGGTCGCCAGAGTGCACCCTCTAAAACGCGCAAATAAATTAAAAAAAGAAGAATTACAAAAAATCTTTAAAACCATAAAACCAGTTCTAAAGAAAGCCATCAAGGCGCGCGGAAGTTCTTATATAGATTACCGCGACGCCTTTGGCAGAAAAGGAAGGTATCAAAAAATGCATTATGCTTATCAAATGACTGACAAGAAATGTAAAAAAAGAGATGGTGGCATAATAAAAAAAATAAAAATAGGAGGCCGCAGCAGTCACTTCTGCCCTATACATCAAAAATTATAATGTTATAAATAAATTATGGCAGAAGACAAAAAAACACCGAGTTCTAATCCTGTTAATGACCTGTTATGGGTTATAGGTTTCTTTATTGCCTTGGCGATTCTTTGGTATTCAACAGGAGGTCCTTCAAGACCAGCAGCAAAAAGCGGGCCATTCCTTTTTCAGCCGTTTGAACAAAATGTTTCTAATGTACAAAAACAAACAACAGAAATCATCGGGGGAGCAGAAACGCAACAAAAAGAAAAAACTCTGCCAGAAATTATAAAAACAGATGAGTCCATCTACAAAGAAAAAGCAACTCTTTATCTTTCCTATGCCACCAGAGAAACAGACCCACAAAAAGAATATCTGGAGATAGTTGCATCTTCAAATAATGATAAGTCAATACCCATAAGCGATTGGAAAATTAAAGGCAAGAGAGGGCTTGATATAAAAATCGGGGAGGGAATTTATTTAATGTTTTCCGGCCAAGTTAATCCTAAAGAAAAAATTTTTCTCCAACCCGGAGAAAGAGCAGTTATAATAACTGGTAAAAGCCCGTTAGGCGAAAGTTTTAGATTGAACACCTGCACTGGTTATTTTGAACAATTCCAGGATTTCACTCCATACCTACCCAGAGAATGCCCTTATCCAAAAGATGAGGACATTTCTCCTTATTTAAATGATGATTGTCTTGATTATATAGATACTCTTCCTCAATGCGAAATAAATGTTAAATCATTGCCCTTGAATCTTTTCGGCGACTGCCAAAACTATATAAATGAAAAAATAAATTACAAAACCTGCGTAGAGATACATAAAAACGACAAAGATTTCTACAAGAAAGAATGGAGGATATATTTGAGAAGAAACGAAGAGATGTGGAAGCAAAAAAGAGAAACCATAACTTTATACGACGAAAACGGCAAAATCATTGACCAAAAATCATATTAATATATAATTTTATTATGTTAAGTTTATTCCCTGAATTATATACTTATCAGCAACTGGCCCCTTTTATTCTAAGGGTAACGCTTGCTATCATTCTCTTTGTTTATGCTTACAGAAACTATAAAAACCTCGAGGTCTTTATAAAAATAATTAGTTTTATAAAGGGAGCAATCGCAATTCTTCTTATATTGGGACTATTCATACAATTAACCGGAATTGTTGTCGCTCTTATTGCCTTTATAGAAAAATTAAGAACGCGAACAGAAAAAGAAGATTTTAATGCGTATGGTTTACGGCTTTTGATTTTTTCAATTGCAATTGCTTTATTATTTTTAGGTCCTGGAGCATTCTCTATAGATCTACCTCTCTAATATCATGACTGAAGAAATAAAATTTTATAATGACACTCTGAAACGCCGTATCGGGTTTGATGAACTAATCAAAGAAATATCAAAATATGTGAATGAAAAACCGAAATCAGATTATCTGATAACCGTCGGGACTGACTCAGCGGGCGTAAACGACACGGAACTTGTGACCGCCATAACAATTTTAAGGGTCGGCAATGGAGGAAAATATTTTTGGACAAAATCAGAAAAGATATTCTGCCCCACCTTGCATGACCGCATTTATAAAGAGGCAATGCAGTCCATAACTTTCACCCAAGAATTAAAAAGCCGTCTTAAGGATAAATTAGGAGAAGAATATCTCTGGGATAATAAAATAACCGTGCACCTTGATATTGGCAAAAACGGACCCACTAGAGATTTCATAGATTCTGTGATAGGAATGGTAAAAGGTTTTGGCCTAGAGGCAGCCATAAAGCCGTATTCATACTGCGCTTCAATTGTTGCTGACCGTCATACATAAAAA
>JBBTUP010000019.1:0-12198 GCA_038063695.1 Patescibacteria group bacterium | reverse complement strand
CCGCCCATAGCTCAGTTGGTAGAGCAGCTCCCTTTTAAGGAGAAGGTCCAAGGTTCGAATCCTTGTGGGCGGACACGATTTAATTAATCAACAACCTCTCCAGTCCCACCTCAAAATCCGTCAGGCCTCTGCGAGTATTATGATAGAGATTTACGAGTTGCGACGAGAAATTAATCAATTCTTCTTCTGTAAAATTTTTTATTGACCAGAGCGTTTTTTTCACCACAAACGGATGCAAACCGCTTTCTTTTGCAATATCAATTCTTGGCGCTTGGGATAATTTTTTAATAAGCAGCAAATTCTTTACCTGCCAATTAACCTTCCAAAAAACTTCTTCTGCTGACACGCCTACCATAATCGCTCTTTGCAGTAATATCCACGCCTTTAGTTTGTTTTTTTCGGCAATGGCGTCGCAAATCGCAAATGGATTATATTTTTCTTCATCAACAGCGCTGTATTTAACTGAATCCGAAAGATTTAATTTCTCAATTTCCTTTGAAGCGCACCATAAATCAGAGCCGCATTCTTTTATTATTTCATCAATAAATCTGTAATCTATTTTTGCGTCCCTAATATTAATTTCATTCTTTATCCAGTCTTTTAGTTTTGCGCCGGAAATCGGCTTGAACTCATAAACTTCCTGCGTTCTCTTTTTAATTTTATTCAATAATTTTTCGTCCAGTTCGTTTTCTATAAAAATAAAAACATTTTCCGATTGGATACACTTGCCAAAATTCTCCATAATAAATTCTGATAAATTTTTTTCTTCCAGTAAACCGCCGCAAACCACAATAATTTTATTTTCAAAAAGAGTCTTTGATTTCATTAATTCCTCAAACTCTATTTTGTTAAAATTTTCTTTTTCTATCCTGTAAACTTTGATCTCTCCGGATTTTGATTTAAAAAAATCCAGAAGCTCATTAAGCTTCTGTGTAATTCTGAAACTATCGTTGCCAAAAAATAAATAAATCATATGGGAAATTTTTTATTCAATATTTCTCTTACCCGCTGAACTATCTCCTCAGGCACAAAATTCACCTTTATCATAAAATCCTCGGCGCCGAGATTTTTTGCCTTTTCAATCTCATCTTTCTGCCCAAGATTACTAAGCATGACCACAGGTATACCTGATGTTTTTTTATCTGCCTTTATTTTTTCTAAAATATCATAGCCATTCATGCCAGGCAGTAAAATATCTAAAAGAATAAGATCTGGTATTGTATTATCTAAAAATTTAAAGGCCTCTATTGAATTCGCGGCTCCTATAATATTAAAACCCTTCAATTCAAACTCTTTTGAAATAACCATTCTGAAAAAAGCGTCATCTTCTATTATTAGTATTGTCTTATTTTCCATTATTATATATTACCATATCTGACCAATTATTACCCATTGAAACATTAACTTTTATAGGAACTGAATCTTTGTAGACTCCCTCCATAATTTCAATTATAGCAGGCGTGATTTCTTTTATTAAATTTTCCTCTATTTCAAAAAGCAACTCGTCGTGTATTTGGAGAAGCAATCTGATTTTTTCTTTCAATCTTTTATCTTGTAATTCCCTGTCTATTCTTACCATAGCTATTTTTATAAAATCAGCGGCAGTACCTTGTATAGGCGCATTGACAGCCATTCTCTCGGTTTCTTTTCTTATATATTCAAGAGGTGAATTAATTTCCGGAAAATATCTTTTTCTGCCAAACAATGTCTCTGTATAACCCTTTTCTCTTACAATTTCTTTTATATTATTTACGTACTCAGCCATTCCTTTAAAATCCTTAAAATATTCATCATAAAATATTTGCGCCTCCTCTCTTGAACATCCCAGATTTGCCTTCAATGCATTTATGCCCATGCCATAAATAATTCCGAAATTTATCACCTTGGCTCTCCTTCTCATCTCAGAAGTAATTTCCTTAATATCAACATTAAAAACTTCAGAGGCAACCGCATCGTGTATATCTTCTCCTTTTTTAAATATCTCTGTCATTTTTGGATCCTTGCTTAAAATAGCCGCTGCTCTCAGTTCTATCTGCGAATAATCAAAAGAAACTAATTTTAAACCTTTATCAGCAATAAAGGCCTTTCTGATTTTTTTCCCTATTTCAGTTCTTATGGGTATATTTTGCAGATTAGGATCTTTGGAAGAAATCCTGCCTGTGGTAGTGCCGGCCTGATCAAAATGGGTATGAAGACGATTGTTTTTGTCAACCATTTTAGGAAGTGCGTCTATATATGTGGAAACAAGTTTTGCAAATTCGCGATATGAAATAATTTCATTTATTATGGGATGAGTATCTTTCAATTTTATGAGTTCAGAAATGTTTGTGGAACGGCTGCCTGTGCTGGTTTTTCTTAGATTTTTTGCCTTCAGTCCAAGTTTATCAAAAAGAATCTCGGCCAACTGCTTGGGAGAATTAATATTAAATTTCTGCCTGGTCAATGACCATATTTTTTTCTCCAGCTTTTTTAATTCCTTATGATAATCTTTTGATAATTCTTTCAAATAATCTATATCTATCTTTATTCCTCTCTGCTCCATTTCTGAAAGAATATCAGCGAGAGGGGCTTCTACTTCTTTAAATAATTTTTCCGGTACCTGATTATTAAATTTCTCAAAAAGATCGTTTTTATCCGGAATAGAAGGTATTGCTGGTAAACCATTATTCTCTGTTAATCTACTGATTAAACTCCTAAATCCAAACTCATTAAAAAGTGATTTTACTTTTTCTATATCAAAAGAATCTTTCCATGCGCTATCTTCAAGTGAAAATTTTATTGGCGCATCACAACGGATCTCAGCCAAAGTTTTACTAAATAACGCCTCTTCCTCATTTTCTTCAAGTAATTTCACAATTCTTTTTTTTACTCCTACTTTGATTAATTTTTCTTTATTTTCTTTCAACCCCTTGTATATATCCTCAATTGAACCGAATTTTTGTATCAATTCCGAGGCGCTTTTATCTCCTATACCAGGCACACCTATAATATTGTCTGATGGGTCGCCCTTTAATCCCTTAAAATCAGGCAGTAATTTGGGGACAAAACCGAATCTCTCGTTCACTGCTTTTTCGTCATATATAATTGCTTCTTTTATGCCCTTGCTCAATGTATAAACAACAACATTGTCATTATCCACCAATTGCAAGGTGTCTAAATCTCCAGAAGCAATAATAATTTTAACCTCTGATCTTTGAAATTTGAGATTTTCAACAATTGTTCCTAACATATCATCTGCCTCAAACCCGGGTGAATCGTAAATCGGAATTTTGAAAGAATCTAAAATATCGCGCGAACGGCTAATCTGCGCAGCTAAAATATCGTCCATTTTCGGCCTTTTTGCCTTGTAATCTTCATAGACAATTTTTCTGAATGTCGGCTCAGGCAAATCATAACAGGCAGCGATATAATCAGGCTTTAATTCCCTGATAACTTTCAGTAAAAAAGCGGTAAAGCCATAAAGTGCGCCCGTTGGCTCGCCCTTTGGAGATGTAAAATTCGGCAAAGCGTGGAAAGCCCTATGAAGCACTGCGTGAGCATCAATCAGAACTAAAATTTTTTTATTTTTATCCATCGTTTATTTTTATCTTTATGCCTGAAATTTATCTGGATATATTTTTTGGGCAGGATTTTTTTGATTTTATCCGCCCACTCTATAATTATTATATTTTTTGGATTTTTAATTAATTCTTTCCATCTAAGATTAATTATTTCTTTTGGCTTTGAAATTCTGTAAGCGTCAATATGAATGAGGTGCGAGAAACGTGAAACGCGTAACGCGTAAATTTTTTCAATAATAAAGGTCGGCGAAATAACTCTTTTTTTAATTCCGAGCGCTTTTGCAAACCCCTGCACAAAAGTTGTCTTCCCGCTCCCCAACTCTCCTATCAATCCTATTATTGTTGCCTTTTTGTTTTTTAATCTTATAATCTGCTTGGCTAAATCTCTGGCAACTTTTTGCGTCTGGCTTATGCCATTAGCAATAAAAACTTTATCCATCAATATAATTCTAACACAAAATAAAAAGAGGTGTGTTTTACCGCACCTCTCAAAAATACTTGAGTACTAAGGACAAAGAATTTGTATTTGCACCTGTTGCGTGTATTGGACATACCTGTTGCCGTATTTATCAATCCCCCAGACATCCTCAGTTCTAAAACCATAACAATTCATTAGTTGACGAGATTGATAAGAGGGCTGATTATAATTTTGTCCATATCCTTCAGGTCTGCGGTCATAATATTCTCCACTCCTATAACCGCCTCCATAAGTCTCTCCCAGAAATCCCAATGTTCCACCTATTAAAGCACCCCATGCAGCGGCCCGGCCTATATTTTTCTTGCCACCGGCCACGCCAACCAATGCGCCTGTGCCTGCGCCAAGCCCCGCACCTGTCAGTGTCAAACATCCCGACAAAGATAAAGATAAAAACAAAACTATTACAACAACTAGAAACTTTTTCATTTTATCCTCCTTTGTTAAAGTTTTTTTATCTAGTTATATTATACCAAATCAAAATAAAATGTCAACCCCGTTAGAAATTCAGTTGGTAAATGTAAAAACATAGAATTAACTGGGCTACAAATTTCTAACGGGGTCAATATTGCATAAATATCTTTAAAAATGCTAGGAATGTATACAACATGGACGAACAGGCAGACAAAATCAAAGATGCCATAAAAAACTCAAAATCATTTGCCTTGCTTTTACAAAACAATCCAAAAGAACATGAGATTCTTGCTCGAGAAGCCCTATTTATATCTTTAAAAGAAAAAAATCTTGATGTTTCAATTTTCCCGGACAACCAAAAAGAATTTTATGAGAACTGGGGGCATATAATATCTGCCAGATACCACCAAACAAACAGAAAAACAAAAATAACCTCAATATTAATACCAAAAAATCTCTATGAGGCAAAAGAAATCCATTATGACGAAGACAATGATTTCCTATCTTTAAATATCAGTTCAGATCAAATCATAAACAAAGAAAATGTTATTTTTAAGGAAAAACTGCCCTCTTTTGACGCAGTTTTTTTATTTGGCTCAAATAACATCGACGAAATCAAAAAATACGAAGATTCTTTTGAATTGCCCTTGAAAGAAAAAATTTTTTACTTAACTAACAACAAAAATATCACTCTTTCTAAAAAGGTCTCAGAAACAATAGAAAGCATTAATGATTCTCTATCAAACAAAACAGTGTCAAATTTAATGCTTGCTTCCTTGCTGACGGAAATCGGCGCCACGGAAAGCAGAAAAAAAGAAGAGTCTCTCTCTTTTATGCATCTTTTTGGCAGAGCGCTTGCCCGTACTCGTATAAATAATGACTTACAAAGTTCTTGGACATTTATTTCCAGAGAGGATTTAAAAAAAACAGACAATATAGAAGCAGGATCACAGGTTTTCTATAAAATTCTAAAAAAATACAAGGAAACAACGTCTTCTCCATCCTTGTCTGTATTAATATGGCAGGGAAAAGAAAAGATATGGTCAATAATAACAGAAGAAAAACCGCAAAAACATCTATTCTCTCTTGCGCAAAAATTCGGAGCCAATATGGAAAACGGGTTTTTCATAACCGGCCCATTCAATAATTTCTCTGAGGCGGAAATAAAAATCCAGCAGAATATAAAAGATGTTGTTAAAATAACATAATGAGATAAAATATATAGTATAATCCTATGATTCTATTCCAAGATAAAAAAAGCGAGGAGAAATTAGAAGAGATAAAAATAAAAGAGGAAGAAGATCTGGCAAAAATTCTAGCAAATAAATATAAACTGCCTTATGTAAATCTTTCTTTGATAAGTATTGATATTGACGCTCTAAAACTTATACCGGAAGAAAAGGCCAGAACCGCTCAAGTAGCCGCCTTTCAGATAACAGGCAAAAAACTGCAAGTGGCAATCCTAAGCCCAAATATGCAAATTACCAAAGATGTTATAGGCGAACTGAAAGAAAAAGAATATAAGGTTAATCTCTTTATGGCCACCTCCATAGGGCTTGAAAGAGCATGGAAAAGATATGCTGAAGTTCCTAAATATGTAGAAATTACAAAGGGCGTTATAGAGGTATCATCAGACAGAATAGAAGAATATACAAACAAGGTTAAGACGTTTGACGATTTAAAAACTATTTTTGAGTCCTTTACTGCAGAGAAGAAAAAAAGAAAGGTTTCAGAAGTAGTTGAGGTTATAATGGCAGGCGCCATCAAATCAGACGCCTCTGATATCCATTTAGAGCCAAAGGACGGATCTGTTGGATTTAGATTGCGCATAGACGGAGTTCTTCATGAAATATTTGATTTTAATTATGATGTTTACCATTTTCTTCTCTCAAGAATCAAGCTTGTTTCCGGCTTAAAACTGAATATAAAAGATAAGGCGCAGGACGGACGCTTTAGTATTCATATCAAAGACCTTGAAATAGAAATAAGAGTCTCATTAATCCCCGGCGGATATGGAGAATCAATAGTCATGAGAATTCTAAACCCCAAGTCTATTTCTGTAACTTTTGAAAGCCTGGGCATTGAGCCGCATTTGTATGAAATATTATCCAGGGAGATTGAAAGACCAAACGGAATGCTTTTAACAACAGGCCCTACCGGTTCAGGAAAAACCACAACGCTTTACGCCATATTAAAAAAAATTAATTCTCCTGATATTAAAATAATTACCTTAGAAGACCCGATAGAATACCACTTGACTGGCATCACCCAGACCCAGACAAACGAAAAACAGGGCTATACTTTTGCAAATGGATTAAGGGCAATATTAAGACAAGATCCAGATGTCATACTGGTTGGTGAAATACGAGACCTAGAAACCGCAAAAATTGCAATAAACTCAGCCCTTACTGGACATTTGGTATTATCTACGCTTCACACTAACAATGCGGCAGGTACTATTCCAAGATTAATTGACCTTGGAGTAAATCCGAATATAATAGCTCCGGCATTAAATATCTCTCTGGCGCAAAGGCTTGTAAGAAAACTATGTCCAAAATGCAAAAAGCAAGTTGCACCTCAAGGTAAAGAACTAGAAACTATAAAAAAAATATTAGATTCTTTCCCAAAAAATATCCCTGTGCCTGATATAAAAAATATTACCGCGTGGAATGCAATAGGATGCGTGGAATGCAATAGTATAGGATACAAAGGAAGAATCGGCATATATGAAGCAATTCTTCTTGATGAAAATATTGAAATGCTTATTTTAGATAGACCAAGCGAGTCGGCAATCCAGAAATCTTCCCAAGGTCAGGGCATACTAAATATGGCGCAAGATGGAATTTTGAAAGTAATTAATGGAACAACATCGCTTGAAGAATTGAAACGAGTGATAGAGTTAGAAGTTTAAAAATTCAACCCCATAAACCTCTAAGCAACTCTTTTAACATGTGTACTAAAAGTTTAGATTTTATTTTCTGGATAATCCCAGTAGCTCCGCCAAAACGGAAACCAGAATGTCCTTTAAATAAATTCCGATAAAGCCCGAAGGGCTTGTTGCTTAGAGGTTTATGGGGTTGAAATGAACATTTATTTAGTTTTAATACATTATAACAATAATAATTAAAAATGTCAACTCCTGATAAAAATTTAGACAAATTAGACAAAAATGACAAATTTCTTGACCATACGCTTAGACCGCAAAAATGGGACGATTATATCGGTCAAGAAACAATAAAAAAGAACCTGAAAATACTTTTAACCGCTGCGAGAGAAAGAAATGAACCAGCAGAGCATCTTTTATTCTATGGGCCAGCAGGATTAGGAAAGACCACGCTTGCTTATCTTATAGCAAAAGAGTTAAACGCGCAAATAAAGATTACATCTGGTCCGGCAATTGAAAGAATCGGCGATTTGGCCTCAATTTTAACCAACTTATCAGCTGGAGATATATTTTTTATTGACGAAGCGCACCGTTTGAACAAAATGATAGAAGAAGTTTTATATCCTGCTATGGAATCGCGCTCTTTGGATATTATAATCGGCAAAGGGCCGTCCGCAAGGACCATACAACTAGACCTTCCTCCTTTCACATTAATTGCCGCAACCACAAGGATCGCGCTTCTCTCTTCTCCTTTGCGCTCAAGATTTTCCGGCGGAACATTCCGGCTTAATTTTTATAACGATGAGGAAATAAAAAGAATCATAATGCGCTCGGCAAAAATTTTAGGAGTTTCTATTACAGACGAGGCATCTGAAGAAATAGCCAAGAGAAGCAGGTTTACGCCAAGAATAGCCAATCATCTGCTTAAGAGGTGTCGGGACTACGCCCAAGTAAATAACAAGCCAAAAATTGACTTGGTAACAGCCAAAGAGGCCTTAGAGCTTCTAGAGATAGACGGGGCCGGCCTGACAGCGCACGACAGAAAAATCCTTGAGATTATTATAGATAAATTCGGCGGCGGGCCAGTGGGACTGCAGACTTTAGCTTCCGCAATATCAGAAGAATTAGCAACAATAGAAGAAGTTATTGAACCGTACCTAATCCAATTGGGCTTTATAGAGCGCACGCCCAGGGGCCGAGTGGCCACTCCGCATGCCTACAAACATTTGGGCAAAAACCCGCCTCAAAAACCGCTGATTTAAAACTACCAAAAGATATCCACATAATCTTTACATTTCGTTTGTTTGTTGATATAATAAAAATAAGCGATAAGACCTTTGTAGGTTGTTCTAGATGTTCCCATCCATCGGTTGGCTAAAATCTAGACGCAACAAACTTACAGGGCACGCTTCCCCGAAAGGGGTTTTTTATGGTAAATACAAGCTGTCAAGTTTAATTTTTTCATCTTTTGAGAAAATATCGTGCCACTCCATCCTCTTTCTCTCGTATTTTTGGAATATTCCCCAACAAAACAAGTCACACGCTTGAAGACCATAATTTTCGTGAGATTTCCAATGATAAATATCTAAAGGAGTCTTCGGTTCAATTCTACCTTCCAAATTTCCTTTTATATAACTGTTAAATTCTTCTATTTCTGGCTTACTTTTGCTTTTATCGATAATTAATTCAATTCTAATATGATTAGCCTTTTCAAACGGGATTTCATCTAAAACTTGACGGGCAATAAAATTATATACTCTTTCTTTACTTCTTGTAAGTTCTTCAAAAATTCTCTTTTTGTTTAAAGTTATAGAATATAGGCTGAAACGAATATTTTTAACTTGCTTGTAGAAATATTTTTTCACGTCCAAGGTTGTATTTATTCCTTTTAATTCATTTTTACCTTCCTTTTTGCTTGTTTTTCTTCTTAATGTCATCTTTACTGCTTTTATCAACTTTCGATTAGATTCATAACTACTCAAAGCCAAAATCGTAACTGTGAAAAATTTTGACGGTTTTTTGTTCACAAAATCAAAACCCAAATCTCCCGACTCGTCTAAATACAAATACCACATAAAATTATTTTACCACAATCGCCTCAAAACCGAAGACGGACTTCGGTTATATTACAACTGGCTATCGCATAGCCAAACCACCCTCATAGCCAAACCACCCTCCAATGTTCAACATTCAATGTCGAACATTTTTTAGATATCTATGATTATTCACTAAAACAATGGTAAAAACAAACCAATCACTTGATCTTTTTTTAAAACCCAAGTCCCCGCTTTCGTCCAAAAATATATAAGCCATAAAAACCGAGGATGGACTTCGGTTTGGAGCAGTTTAAAGATTTTAAAAAAATCAATTATTTTTTAGATTTTTTGTTAGATTCATAAAACTGAGCGATTATTTGAAGCAAAAAACCTAAACCAAGTAACCCAAAACCACATTCCGCCCTAAAATCTCTTATAACCTTAAACATTAATTCGTTCGGGCTTATACCACCCCATGTCTGAATATCCCAAGGCACTTCTTGAGATCCAAAAAACAGAAAAATTGCGCCCAGTAAAGAAAAACTCAACCCTACAATATTTAAAAATTTTACCTTATCCATAAATTTATTTTCTATAACCCTAATTCTACCTGTTTATCAGGTAAATCTTCCTCAACTTTTTTCGCCTCTTTATGATAAGGCTCTGTCCAGTATGGCATATTGGGTTTCTTGCCAACTAATAATTCTTTAATCGTCATTATTTGAATTTTGGGAAATTCTTTTGGAAAATAATCTAATTTAAAAGTTCCAAACATAACGGCTTCCTCCATCATTGGTTTTGTCGGTTCATCCAAAGTTATAAAAAGCCCTCCAACTGCTTTTTCTCTTTCAATATCTCCTTTTAATGTGGCTATATCATTTCTCTGAACCTTGCCGCTTTTCACCTGCACGAGAATCTTGCCATATTCTTTTTTGCCATTCTTAATATCTGTCACAACAGTAATAATCCCATCAATTCCTTTATCCGCCCCTTTCATATTTTCTTTTGTTTTGCTTTGGGCCGGCATTGCTTCCACTAAATCTAAAGACCAGTATTCAAATTCAAAACGGTCTTTCTCTGCCAAGGCGCGAGCGCCCGCCAAATCTTTAGGCACGCCATCAGTAAAAATCGGCAAACTCTTACCCCTAAATTGATCTTGCAATCTTTTTTTAATTAAATTGATTGCCAACATTGTAATATCAATTCCAACCCATTTTCTTTTTAATCTTTCTGCAACCGCAACCGTTGTTCCACAACCGCAAAATGGGTCTAAAATTAAATCTCCTTCATTTGAAGATGCCTTAATAATTCTCTCGAGAAGTTTTTCTGGTTTTTGAGTTTGATAACCAAGTCGTTCTGCTCTAATTCTGTCTACTGGAAAAATATCTATCCACCAGTCTTCAACTTTTTTCCCAAGCCTTTCCATTTCTTTAATTTTTTCAATATCTTCATTGTCAGCGCCAAAAACTTGTCCAGTATTATGCAACCCACTTTTATGCGGAGTCCTAGGACTTTCAAAAAAATAATTATCAGTCTTTGTATAAAATAATATCGTGTCATGTTTTTTGGGAAATATATTCGATGCTCCACTTGGTGTCGCATAACACCACGCTATCTCATTTCTAAAATTCTGCTTTCCAAAAATTGCATCCATTACGATTTTCAAATAATGACTAGCGGTTGGATCGCAGTGAAGATATAAACTGCCTGTCTTTTTCAAGACACGGTGTAATTCAATTAATCTAATTGTCATCATTACTAAATAAGCCAAAACATCGTTCCGTCCAACCATCTTTTCAAGCGCAAGTATTAGATTAGAAATATTTTGATTTATTTGCGTTTTTGATTTTTTGATTCCGATTAATTCTTCGAAAGTTGTTTCCGCATCTCTAGTCCAATGCCAAGAATCCTCAAAGGCCTTGATTTGAGCAGGGCTGTCCTGCAAACCTTCTTTAAATAAAACATTGTAGTCCTTTTTGGAATTAAACGGTGGGTCAAGATAAATCAAATCAAAAATTTCATCAGGAATCTTTTCCCTTAAAATCTCCAGATTATCGCCAAAAAACAGGGTTCGATTTTGTATATTTATCATTGTTTATATCATATCTTTTTTAAAGAATTTTACAAAATCTTTTTTATTTCTTAATACTGGATACTGAATACTGGATACTTTATACTAAAGAAATGGCAGGGCATTCTAAATGGGCGCAGATTAAGAGGCAAAAGGCCGCAACTGACGCCAAAAAAAGCCAAACATTTTCCAAAATCGCCAGAATAATAACTTTGGCGGCGCGAAAAGGAGAAAAGCCGGAAATGAATCCTGATCTTCGCGTTGTTATTGAAAAAGCAAAAGCAGTCAATATGCCGTTAGATAATATTGAGCGCGCAATAAAAAGGGGCGCTGGAAAACTTGAAGGAGCGCAACTAGAAAATGTGAGATTTGAAGCCTATGGCCCTGGCGGCGTAGCCATTATTATAGAAGGAATCACAAACAATAAAAACAGGACGGTGGCAGAAATAAAACATATTCTTTCAAAAAATAATTTATCACTCGGACAAACTGGCTCAGCAATATGGGCTTTTGAGAACAAAGACAATAAACCTGCCTCGCCGGACGAGCCTGCGAGTCAAGGCGGGTGGAAACCAAAACATAAAGTGGAATTAAATGAATCAGACGCAAAATTATTAGACAAACTGCTTGAAGAACTGGACGACCACGATGACGTGCAGGAAATTTATACTAATGCGGAATAAATTTTATGATAATACTTGGTATTGATCCGGGATTTGAGAAATTAGGGTGCGCTGTTTTAAAAAAGGAAAAAACAG
>JBBTUP010000018.1:0-13560 GCA_038063695.1 Patescibacteria group bacterium | reverse complement strand
AACATGTGAGTGTTTTCTTTCTGCTTGTCAGAAAGGGAGCCAATGTATGTCTGCGTAAGACCCCTCTTTTGAGGGGTTTTGCGTTTTTTGTTGTATTTTTACGGGTTTTGATATATATTGAAATTGTGCTTGGCGAAGCGAATATATTTTTGCAATCCCGTCTAGAAAGGGTCAGTGACAGCACTCACATAAAGACATAGTATTGGAGTACAACTTCACTGACCCTTTCTGAACGGGAGAGTATATATGCAATTTTTAATTTTTTAATTTTAATTTTTATGAGATACGCATGGGTTAGTTTGGCTTTATTGGCGATATGGATTTCCACAGTCCTCTTATTGGTTTCTAATAAAATAGATAATCCAGAAACCTTTTTTCTTTTTATAATGATAACCACTGTGGCTTTGTCCTATATCGGTTTTCGCTCCCCGTAAGTTATAAATATTATGAGATGGATTAAAATTATAAGATTATTATTTTCTGTTTGTTTTAAACAAAAAACGACAAATCCATTGAGACTCAGGTTTTTTCTTGAAAGAGCTGGTGGAGCCTTTATTAAATTTGGTCAGATCTTGGCTCTTCGCCAGGATTTTTTACCTTTTGGGTATGTTGTTGAATTGCTTAAATTACTGAATCGTATTCCGGAAACCCCCTTTGAAAAAATGAAAATAGTTTTTATTGAAGAGACAGGTGTGGATATAGATAAATTTTTTAAGGAATTTGACTCAAAGCCAATCGCTTCTGCTTCAATCGGGCAGGTTTATCAGGCGTACTTAATGGATGGGACAAAAGTTGCGGTAAAAATTCAAAGACCGGAAATAAAAGAAGTTTTTGAGGCAGATTTTAGACTGATGATGCTCGTTGCCAAGATAATAGATTTTTTCAGGATTTTTTCCACTGTCCATATGGTTGAATTGGTCACTGATTTTATAAATTGGACAAGAAGGGAGCTTGATTTTACGTTTGAATCTAAAAACGGCGAGATTTTTTACAAACATAGCGATAGCCACCCAAAGACGATAATTCCCAGGCAGTACCCGGAATTAAGCAGGCCGAGAGTTCTTGTGCAGGAATTTATAGAAGACGAGATGCCAATTGATAAAATTATTTCCGGTCAGATAAAAAAGAATATTTTATTTGAAAGGGGAATTAATATCGATGAAATGGTGTACTATCTGATTTTTGATGAAATGCGTCAGTATTTTATTGATGGTTTCTTTCATGCTGATCCGCATCCTGCCAATCTTGCTTTTCTACCCGGTAATAATTTGGCTTATTTTGATTTTGGCATTGTTGGCGAGGCTGGTCCGTACAGGTCTTTGTTTTTAAAAATTATATATGGCGTGGCTCAGAAAGATTCAGATTATTTATGTGATCATTTTTTAGAGTTCGGTCAGAGTGTTATGGAGGAAGAACTTAAACTTTATCTCCAGGCCAATCCTTCCAAGAAGCATAAATATAGAAAAATTTTCGACAAGATCAGGTATTTAATTGCAAAAGAATTTAAACAAGATATAAAAAACATTTTAGATCCGTGGTTTGAGAAAGCGAGAAGTCCATACGCTTCAATAAGTGAAAAAAGCATAGCTCCAGTATTTTTTAAGATAATAAGGGAAGCGGAGCGTTATGGAGTGCGCTTACCGCGCGATGTCATTTTGTTCTTTAGGGCGTTTTTTATTTTGGATATGGTTTCTTTACAATTATCACCAGGTTTTGATATAATTAAATCACTAAACATATTTTTTAGCAGCTATCCTATTGAATATATAGAAGAATTAATTCTTGTAGGCGAGCACGAGAGTAAGGTGGGCAAGAAAATAATTCCATTAGAAGACATAGACTGGGAAACATTTAAAGAAAATATTTTTATTGAAAGAGAGAGAAAGATGGCGATGGAAGAAATTTTAGTAGATATGGTGACATTGTATTCTGAGAAGTATGATGAAGTCAGATTATTATTAAAAACGGTAAATTAGAAATTTATTATGAAATATCCTTGGGTTGCAATTTCATTAATTATAATTTGGTTCTCCACGACCTATATAATTTTAAAGCGCGACAGCATAAATGTTTCCTATGTTTTGATTACTGCAATAATAGGAACAATAATTGTGTCTATTTTAGGTTTCCGTTCCCCGAAAATAAAAAAATAAAATCCACTAAAAATTTCTCATAAAAGTTATCCACAGGTTTAGTATTTTTCCGTTGTTTTTTATTGTTATAATTGCGGAATTGTTAGATAATTAAATTAATGATGCAGTAATTATTTTTGGTCGGTAATTACTGTCAAAAAATAATTTCTATTTAAAAAAATGGCAAAGAAAAAAAAGGTAGCAAAGAAGAAGAAGAGATAATTAATCTGCCTTCTATAACCGAGCACATAACTGAGTTAGTGCTCGGTTTCTTTTTTGTATAAAATCATTATAATAAACCCATGAGTCCCGTTAGAGATATAAACCTTATGTTTTATATTTATATAATAAAAAGTAGAAAGAATGGTAAGTTATATACAGGACTTACTAATGATTTACGGAAACGTTTTAATCAACATAATGAGAATAAATCAACATGGACAAAGAAAAAGGGTCCATGGGATTTGATATATTATGAAGCGTGTTTAAACGAAGAAGATGCAGGGTCGAGAGAAAAATATTTAAAAACTGGCATGGGTAAACGTTATGTTAAAAATAGATTAAAACGTTTCCTATCTCTAACGGGATGAGATTATTGAATATTTTTGGTGACCCACATACACGGTTGCTAAAAAAAATATCGCCCCAGATAAAGGAAATAAATGAATTGGAGTCCGAGATAAAAAAATTATCGGATAGTAATTTGAAAGACAAAACGCAGGATTTGAAAGACATGATTAAAAAAGGTCAATCTCTGGAAGATATTCTTCCAGAAGCCTTTGCGCTGGTGCGGGAAGTCACCAAAAGGACTTTAGGACAGAGACATTATGATGTTCAGCTTTTGGGCGGAATAATATTGCATCAAGGGAAGATCGCAGAGATGAGAACAGGCGAGGGAAAGACCTTAGTTGCAACATTGCCGGCTTATCTGAATACACTGGAAGGCAGGGGCGTTCATATAATTACTGTCAATGATTATCTATCAAGAAGAGATGCTGTCTGGATGGGACAGATATATTATTTTCTTGGTCTCTCGGTTGGATGTATTAATCATGAAGCATCATATTTATACGATCCTGAATATGCTAAACATCCGATGTTGGACGAAAAAACATCGGATGTTGATTTGGACAAGGAGCGCGACGAGAAAGGATCTTTCAAGGTTATTCATGAATTTTTACGTCCATGCTCAAGGAGAGAAGCATATGAGGCAGACATTACTTATGGTACTAACAATGAGTTTGGTTTTGACTATTTAAGAGATAATCTTGCTTATGATAAATCGCAGGTCTCACAGAGAGAATATAATTTTGCCATAGTGGACGAGGTTGACTCAATTTTAATAGACGAAGCAAGGACACCGCTCATTATTTCTGCTCCATATGCGGAATCAGAAGATTTCTACGTAACCTTTAGCCGCATTGCAGATAAATTAAAGGAAGGAGATGATTATACTGTTGATGAAAAATTAAAAGCTATTTCCTTGACAGATAATGGCATTGAGAAGGCGGAGAAAATGCTCGGAGTGGAGAATATTTATACAGAAAAAGGAATAAAATATGTTCATCATCTGGAAACCGCTGTGCGCGCCAAGGCGTTGTTTCATAAAGACAAGGATTATGTGGTAAAAACCGGGGAAGTTATAATAGTGGATGAGTTTACGGGCCGACTTATGCCTGGCAGACGTTGGTCAGATGGTTTGCACCAGGCGATTGAGGCAAAAGAAGGCGTGGAAATACAGAAAGAATCAAGGACTTTTGCCAGCGTCACTTTTCAGAATTATTTCAGGATGTATAAAAAATTATCCGGAATGACTGGAACAGCTCTTACTTCCGCAGAGGAATTTTTCAAAGTTTATAATCTGGAAACAATTTCTATACCGACTAATAAGCCGATGATAAGAAAGGATTTGCAGGATTTGGTTTTTCAGACAGAAAGGGGAAAATTTAAGGCTGTTGTTAAAAAGATAAAGGAATTAAACGAGAATGGCCAGCCGGTTTTGTTAGGAACCGCTTCCATAGAAAAAAACGAATATCTTTCCGCTTTGCTGAGAAAAGAGGGGATTCCGCATAAAGTTTTAAATGCCAAAAATCATGAGGAGGAAGGTGGAGTTATTGCTCAGGCTGGCAGAAAGGGGATGGTTACTGTAGCTACTAATATGGCCGGCCGTGGAGTTGACGTTGTTTTGGGAGGCAACCCGCTTGACTCACAGGAATCGGGACAGGTGCGCGAACTTGGAGGTCTGTTTGTGTTGGGTACAGAGAGACATGAGGCAAGAAGGATAGACAATCAGTTAAGAGGAAGAAGTGGCAGACAAGGTGATCAGGGCCAAACGCAATTTTTCGTGTCTTTAGAAGATAGTTTGATGAGAATCTTCGGTCCAGACAGGATAAAGAGCATGATGCAGACATTTAAGATTCCGGAAGATCAGCCAATAGAGAACAAATTAGTTTCAAAGGCAATAGAATCAGCCCAGGCAAAGATTGAAGGATTTAATTTTGACGCCAGAAATCACCTATTAAAATATGATGATGTAATGAATCGTCATAGAAACATAATATACGAGAGGAGAAAGAAGATATTATCTGGCGACAATGAATATGTTTGGAATGCATTGAAAGATATATTTGAAAAAGAGGGTTTGGATTTTAGTGGGGTTGAAAAAAAGAGACAGGAAATGGGCGATGAATTGTTTTTCAATACGCAGAGGCAATTGCTTTTGCAGGTTATAGATATGTTGTGGGTTGAGCATTTAGAGATTATGGATTATATTCGTTTTTCTGTTCGGCTTCGCGCCTATGGCCAGCGCGATCCCCTTATAGAATATAAGAATGAGAGTTTACGGCTTTTTAGGGAACTGGAAGCATCAATAAATGAAAAAATAATTGAGATGACAGTAAAAATTAGTAGCCAGTCGCCAGTAGTCAGTAGTCAGACAAAAAATATTGGAAATTTGGAATTAGGAATTAAAAATTCTTCCGGCAAGGCCGGAAGGAATGATCCATGCCCATGTGGAAGTGGAAAGAAATATAAAAAATGCCACGGGGCATGATAAAATAAAAGATGCGTTAAATAAGCGATCGCTGAAATTACGCATCTTTAAATAAACTATTGAAATAATGAAAAAAGTTTTGACGCTTTGCATAATACATCAGCATCCAAAAGTGCTTTGACGGATTGGACAATATCATTGATTATGAGTTAAACAAGAGTTGTAGTTCTTAATTTTTGTGAAGACTTGACAAAAATTTTTATTCTGCTAAAATATGAGCAGAAAATTTTGCATATTAAAAATTTATATCAAGGAGGATATGAACGATGAAATATTTTTTTGTGTTGATTGGAATCGTGATTTTTCTTTGGTATTACGATTATAAAAATCCGATTTCTGGAGTGGAAGTTAAGAATGAATCTCAAATTCTTGGTAGATATGAAATTATGGAGAAGATAAAAGAAGAATACGGAGATATTATTGTTGAGGCTAGCAGGGTTTATAAAATTGATCCTAGATTAGTTTTAGCAGTGATATACCAGGAATCAGGCGGCAATCCAAATGCCGTTGGGCCAAAAGGCGAGATTGGCTTAATGCAATTAATGCCTGGTACTGCGCGGGATATGATAGTAGATGATCCTTTTAATCCGAGGCAGAATATATTCGGAGGCACAAGATATCTGCGATATCTACTTGATGCATTTGACGGCGATCTAGATAAGGCTATCACGGCCTACAATATTGGCCCTAATGGCCGAAATTTGTATAAAGGATATGCTTACTTGAAAGGAGTAAAAAATAATTATCGCAATATTCAAAGCGGCCTAGTTTTCTAGGCCGCTGTTTTTATGTTATAATTCAAGTAATATTGAGATTCTTTGATTATTTTAATATAAAGTGCTAGAGATATATTAGAGGAAAAAATTGAACATTTAAAACAAAAGAGAGGATTTGAAAATGAAAATAATAGGTATTGAGCCTAAATCTCCGCACATACATATCTTTACTAAATATGCATATATTATGCGTTTGGGCCTTGTTCTTTTAGGAACTATTTTGAAAAAATCCGGCCATGATGTAAAGATTTTTGTTGAAGAAATGTCAAAGATTGATTGGGAAGAAGTAAGCAAAGCTGATCTGGTGATGATCTCAACAATAACTTCCACAACTACTCGGGCCTATGATTTTGCCTCACAAATATCTGCAAGAGGCATACCCGTGATACTTGGTGGACCACATCCAACAGCAATGCCAGAAGAGGCTATAAATTATGCTGATTTTGTAGTAAGAGGCGAAGGAGAAGATGTTATATTGTCGTTAATCGAAGCTATAAAAACAGGAAGCGGTTTTGAAAAGATTAATGGTCTTTATTACAAACTTTTCGGTAAGATCTATTGTAATCAATTTATACCTCAGTGGTGCGTATTGGATAAATATCCAATACCTGATTTTTCTTTGATAGAAAAATGGGGAAGTAGTAAAATTGTTTCAATTCAGACATCAAGGGGATGTCCTTACAATTGTAAATTTTGTTCAGTGACAGAGATGTTCGGCAGAAAAATGAGGTTTAAAAGTGATCAGAGGGTTATAGATGAAATAAAATTAATTCTCCCATGCCCTCATATATTTTTCTGCGACGATAATTTTGCTGCCAATATTAACAGAACAAAAAGACTTCTTCGGAGAATGATTTGTGAAAAACTCAATATACAATGGAGTACTCAGGTGAGGACGGAAGCTGCAAAAGATGAAGAGTTAGTTATGTTGATGAAGAAAGCAGGATGTCTCTCTGTTTGTATAGGTATGGAATCTGTAAATCCAGAAAGCCTTAAGGAGGCCAAGAAAAAGCAAAGCGTGGAGGATATTGTAAATAGCATAAAGTCATTTCACGATTTTGGAATAAGGGTCCATGGAATGTTTGTAATAGGATTTGATAGTGATGATATCAATACAATAAAAAAAACAACCAGATTCGCTATAAAAAACAAGATTGATTCTGTCCAGATAATGATATTGACACCGTTGCCCGGCACCCCTGTCTTTGAAGAATTAAAGCAGGAAGGCCGACTTCTTCATACTGATTGGAGCAGATATGATGCTCATCATGTAGTTTTTAAATCAAAGATTTATCCAGAGAGATTACAGATAGAAGCGATTAAAGCGACTGCCAAATTTTATTCTTGGTGGCAAATCATCAAAAGATTCGTGAGGTTAGATAGTTATGGAATTACGATTAAGTTTTACGGGCATAATTTGACACAGAAGTGGAAGAAGGAGATGAAGGATTATATTGAAGAATTGAAAGATAAAATAAAATAATAATTGAAAAGGGTGGCATTTTATGCTACCCTTTTTATTAAGATTAGAACTTTGTTTTTAGGACTTTAATATTTTAAGGAAGGGGTGATACAAATGAGAAAGACAGAAGAGATAAAAGAACTTTTTGTTAATGCAACAAAAAAGGACTTAGAGGAATTCAGGGATAAGGTGATATTTGCGGTTGTTGCCGCAAATTCAGACCACGCTCTATCAAGGGAATTGGATATAGAATTAAGAAAGATGTGCCAGCAGATAGTTGGAATAAACGAAAAAGATGAAGAGAAATTAAAAAGATTAGCAGAAGAATATGGAAAGAAGATAAATGAAATCGCCAAGGATAAAAAACCATTTAGTGTTCCAATAAAAGAAAAAAAGAACACACTTAAATATATTTTAGGTGGTTCAGCTATCGTTGCTACCTTAATAACTGGTATAGTAGTAATAAAAAACAAAAAATCCGACTAATTTTCATAAATTTTAGTCGGATTTTATTTTTTGAAAAATCTTGCAAATATGATAGATTAAAGGAATGGATTTAATTTCTAAAAAAATGAGAATATTACTTGCAGTACTTGTCGTTGTGATTCTAGGGGCTATTGGATATCTGGGGCATGATAATTATCAGATTAAAAAGCATGGGGAATCTCTTGAGAAAGAAATAATGAGTGCAAAAAAAGAATTTGCCTCCACAACTCAAAGTTTAAATGACGTCATTAATCTGCTTGGCCAAAATTTTGTTCAGACAACAAAAGATCGGGAAAACGCTGAGCAAAACATCCAGAATGAATTAAAAAAAGTCGGTTCCATTGAAACACAGGTGAAAGATATTGCGGGCACTGTCAGCACGCTTGATAAGTTGACAAAGTTGGATCCCGAGTTGTTGCAAAAATACTCAAAAATTTTTTTCTTAAACGAGAATTATGTTCCTCCTCGGCTTTCTATTATTGACCCGAAATACATTTCTGAGACCAAAAAAAATCTTTTGTTAAGGGATGAGGTTTTGCCGTTTCTCCACTTATTACTGGATAATGCTACAAATGCCGGTATAGATATAAAAATTTTTTCCGCTTACAGGTCGTTTGACGAGCAATCTAAATTAAAAGATTCTTACACAATAGTATATGGCGTAGGGACCGCAAATCAGTTTTCTGCTGACCAGGGATATTCTGAACATCAGCTGGGTACAACTGTGGATTTTACGACTTCTTCAAACGGAGCGACGCTCTCGGCCTTTAAGAAAACAGGAGCATACGCATGGCTTCTTGAAAATGCTTATAAATACGGGTTCATTCTTTCTTATCCGGAAGGTAATAAATATTATATATATGAATCGTGGCATTGGCGGTTTATTGGCAGGAAGTTAGCGGAGAAATTACATAATGAAGAAAAATATTTTTATAATCTTGACCAGCGCGAGATAGACCAGTATCTGGTTAATATCTTTGATTAGAATAAATTCTGCTATAATTAATATAGATAGCAAATTGATTTGAGAGGAGGGCATTGCAATGAGGAATAACAAGAGTTTCTCAGTATTTAGCAAGATTTGTTGCGTTCCGACTCTTATTATGTGCGTTGGCGTATTAGCCATAGGTATACATGGTTTTGTCTTTAAAATCGGCTTGAAAATATTGGCATCTTTTCTTGACCTTGTTGGTCTTCTGGATTCATTCGAAAGATTATTGGAATTCTTTTCTCGTTTAACGCAATAAAATAACTCCGACGTTATCGCCGGAGTTTTTTATATAGTAGTAAAAAAAAATAATTATACGATATTTTTTAGATGATCCCACGATTTCTGCGCTTCGTTTGCAAGAATCTTTGACTCTTTGGCAGAAAGTTTTTTTGCCTTGCTGTAATTAATGGCGGCCTTTTTCACAAATATTTTATATTCTTTCTCGCTGAATCTTTTTATTCTTTTTAATTTTGGCGCAATGGATTTGTAGAAATCAGCTGATATTTTTTTGATATCCCTTCTCAGTTCCTTGCCTTTTTTGGGCGCCATTAACATTCCGGCCACAATACCTAAAGTAGCGCCTATTAATGCTCCCTCCAGTATCTTTTTCTTGTTTCCCATTATTTTTTATTTTTATTGACAGATTTGCCTGACCTTTTTTTATTAAACAAGTAAGATATTATAGGCAAAACAGATAATTTTTCTAATATCTCTTTTATGTTTTCTTTCATTGTGTCCGTGGCCTCGTCAATATTATTGGCTATCTTATTTAGATGACTGGCAATTCGGATTATGTGATATGTGGCTATTCCGAACAATATTCCTAAAATAATGATGGCCAGAGACGCAGAAATATAGAAAACTGTCTGAGATAATATTAGCATATTCATACAAATATCATAACAAATGAGAAACTTTTTTGCAAAATAATAGTTAAATATAGTGTATGAAGAACTACGCAAAAGTTGGCAATAGAAGGGGTCGGTCAGCCTTTCGTACGCCATCCAGTTTTATTTATAAAAAATATTTGGAGGTTGCCAGGCTTAATCCTGTCAAAAGGCATAGTTTCTTGAGAATAAGAAATCTGGTATGATTTAGGTATGGAATATGAGATAAAAAATTTTGACAATATTCTGAAAATCCAGGGTTTTAGTAATGAATTATTACAGAATCATTTTACCCTGTACCAAGGTTATGTAAATAATTTTAATAAACTTAATGATATTTTAGTCAGCCTTGAAAAAGAAAATAAGTTTGGGATACCGGAATACGCAGAATTAAATAGGAGATTTGGCTGGGAATGGAACGGGATGCGGCTTCATGAATTATATTTTGGCAATTTAACAAAAGAAAAAATTGATTTACAGAAAGATTCGAAATTTTACAAGCAGATAATCAATGAATTCGGTTCGTACGAAGCATTTGAGAAAGATTTTAAAAGCATGGGCGCGATGCGCGGCATCGGCTGGGTAATTCTCTATTATGACGATTTAAACGAGAGATTGTTTAATGTTTGGATTAATGAGCATGACGTAGGGCATTTTTCCGGCGCCAGACCGCTTTTGGTGATGGATGTTTTTGAGCATGCCTATATGTTGGATTATGGAATAAAAAAAGCTGAATATATTGAAGAATTTTTTAAGGTCATAAATTGGGGAATAGTGCTTGAGAGATTTGGCAGATAAAAAACAACCCCGACGAAATGTCGGGGTTGTTTTTTAGAGATTATCGCTCTCTGCGGAACGATTGTTTTTTTTCTCTGTGACAGTCGCGGCATAAGAGCTGATCAAGTCTTGCTGAATCTGGTTCAAACGGCAACTCAGTTATGTCTGCGTTGCACTTTGAGCATTTCCAGTTTCCTTGGTACATCTTTCTTTGGAAACCGCCGTCATCTTGTCTAAACGCCATTTTACTTTTTTGATTATTTTTTCTGCGACCTTTGCAGATCCGGGTAAAATGGCGTATTAAGCCTATTTAGTCCTCGAATCGCTTATCTCTATTATACACAATGTGTTTTTTTTGTCAAATTTTTATTAAAAGAGAAGGTGATAAACATTTTATGTCGCCGAATTGCTATTCTTGATGATGGAGTTAGAATTAAGATAATAGGTTTTGAAACAATAATTATATTTGATATATGATTATTAAAAAAGATTTGACAAAAATCAATGATTATCTCTGGGAGATACCAAAAAGTTTTCGGAACGATATGAGGGTTCCGGCGCGGTTTTACGCCAGCGAAAAAATGCTGGATGAGATTTTTCGCGACCGGTCGCTCGAGCAACTTGTTAATGTCGCAACTCTTCCCGGCATAAAAAAATACGCCCTGGCCATGCCAGATATGCACGAGGGATACGGTTTCCCCATAGGCGGAGTGGCAGCAATAGATTATAAGGAAGGAGTAATTTCGCCCGGCGGAATTGGTTATGACATTAATTGCGGAATCCGACTTTTAAGAACAGGGAAAAATTTTAATGAAATAAAAGATTACATAGAAAATTTGGCAGAATCTTTGTTTAAAGAAATTCCTTCAGGCGTGGGTAAGGGAGGAAAATTAAAATTAAGCGATAAGGAATTGGATGAAGTGTTGAATGAGGGCGCAAAATGGGTTGTGAGAAAGGGCTATGGCAACATGGATGATATTGAGTCAATAGAATCAGAAGGTTCGCTTAAAGAAGCTGACGCCTCGCTCGTTTCATCCCATGCCAAAAATAGGGGAAAGGATCAAATAGGCACCATGGGTGGAGGCAATCATTTTGTGGAAATAGATAGGATTGATGAGATTTACGATAAAGATGGCGCGGATAAATTCGGTTTGCAGAAAGACCAAATAATGCTTCTTATCCATACTGGCTCAAGGGGGCTTGGGCATCAAGTTGCCACTGATTATATAAAAACCATGATACGCGCTATGCCAAAATATAATATTAAAGTTCCTGACATTGAATTGGCTTGCGCGCCTTTTTCTTCAAGAGAGGGACAGAATTATTTTGCAGCTATGTCTGCGGCAGCCAATTTTGCCTGGGCAAACAGGGAGATGATAACATGGCACGTAAGAAAAGTTTGGGAGGATATTTTTGTGGGTAAAGAAAGCGAGATTTCTCTCATATACGATGTCGCTCATAATATTGCAAAAATAGAAGGACAGACGATTGTGCATCGCAAGGGCGCAACGCGGGCGTTCCCTAATCAGCCGGTTATTATCCCAGGCAGCATGGGAACTGCTTCATATCTGTTAATGGGGACAGATAAAGCCATGGAAGAATCGTTTGGCTCGGTTTGTCATGGCGCGGGCAGGAAGATGTCGCGTCATGAGGCCCTTCGACAATCTCAAGGTAAAGAGGTAAAAGAGGAATTAGGGAGCAGGGGAATTATAGTGAGAACCGGTTCAATAAGGGGTTTGGCTGAAGAGGCGCCTTATGCGTATAAGGATATTGATAGTATTGTGGATATTATTTCTGGAGCTGGTATTGCGCGGAAGATAGCGCGATTAAAGCCCGTTGCTGTTATAAAAGGATGAATCATTGAAGATTTATGATTTATGAATTAAGATTTAAGAATATGAAATATGAGCCTACAATCGGCTTGGAGATACATGTGGAATTAAAGACCAAAACCAAGATGTTTTGCGATTCTCCTAATAATCCGGATGAAAAAGAGCCGAATATAAATGTCTGTCCTGTGTGCATGGGTCATCCGGGCGCTTTGCCGGTAATAAACAAGGAAGCAGTGAGGAAGGTTTTATCTGTTGGCAATGCGCTTGGAGGAAAACTGGCCGATTACTCCCGTTTTGACAGGAAAAATTATTTTTATCCGGATTTGCCGAAAGGTTATCAGATAAGCCAGTACAAGTACCCGTTAGTAGAAGGTGGAGAGTTGAATGACGTAAAAATTACACGTATTCATCTTGAAGAAGATACTGGTCGTTTAATACATCAGAAAGACAGCAGTCTTGTTGATTTTAATCGCGCCGGTGTGCCTCTTATGGAATTAGTCACAGAGCCGGATATAAAATCAGGCGAGGAAACAAAAAAATTTGCTGAAGAATTTCAATTAATCCTGCGCTACCTTGATGTGTCAAACGCGGATATGGAAAAGGGGCATCTCCGGATCGAAGCTAATATTTCGCTTAGAAACTTAGAAGCCTTGCTTCCACTTGGAAGCAAGGCTTCTAAGTTGGGCACTAAAGTAGAAATAAAAAATCTTAATTCTTTCCGCGCGGTTGAAAGGGCGATTAATTACGAGATAGAAAGGCAGGCAGAAATTTTGGACAGTGGCGGGAAAATTGTTCAAGAGACGCGCGGTTGGGATGAGATAAAACAAACAACTTTTTCCCAGAGAGAAAAAGAAGAATCGCATGATTACAGATATTTTCCCGAACCGGATTTACCCGCTTTGAAAATTTCAAATCTTAAATTTCAAATTTCAAATCTACCAGAACTTCCTCAGCAAAAACGGGAAAGATTTAAGAAAGAATACAAACTCAAAGATGAGAATATTGAGACAATGATACGCGACAAAAAATTCGCGGATTATTTTGAGGAAGTGGTAAGCGAATTAAAAATAGAAACACCGAGTGTTGACGGAAAAGAGCTATCCGATAGCCCTTGGCTATCGGATAGCCAAATTAAATTGGCGGTAAATTATCTTACCTCAGACCT
>JBBTUP010000017.1:5751-12414 GCA_038063695.1 Patescibacteria group bacterium | reverse complement strand
ATATCAATGTATGCCCCTTTGTCTAAATTTATTCTCATCCCGCGCCTCACTATAATCTTTTTAATTTCTTTTTCTTTTATTAAATTTTCTAGAGTTTTATAAACCACAGTATCCGAATCAACTCCTGTTTCCATTGCTACGCCAATTTTGTATCTTCTTAAAATATCTATCAACCCTCCAATATGGTCGGAATCCGGATGCGATTCTATAACCATATCTATGGTTCTGTCATAAAAAGGCATGATTTTGGAAAGTTCGCTTAAAACTTTTTTATTCGGCCCAGCGTCTAAAAGCACCTGGTTCCCATTCGGCGCTTCAATAAAAATCGCGTCTCCCTGCCCCACATCCAAAAAAGCCACCAAAAGCCCATTTCTGCTTTCCAGCCAAACCGCGTACCAGACAAAAATCGTGGCCAAAAATAAAAGGCCGAGAAAATAATACTTTAAACCATTAAAAAACCTTTGCATTTATAAATTATAACATTCATTGACTTAATATTTCATTCTGATATCATTATAAATATATGAAAACATTAAACTTAAAAAATATAGTTTGGAAAGAAGGTAAATATTATATTGCTCAGTGCTTAAATGTTGATGTATCCAGTTTTGGCAAAACAAAAAAAGAGGCATTATCTAATTTAGATGAAGCATTAGAATTATATTTTGAAGATATAAAATTTCCACGTATTGCGAAAGTTGAAAAACCGGAATTGGTAAAATTATCGTTCCGTCATGCCTAAACTTTTTTCTTCAGCGCACATTATTAAAGTCGTTCAAAGCAAGGGCTTTATTTATATTTCCCAGCGCGGAAGCCATGTAAAATTCCGCAAACTCAATATTAAACCGGTATTAACAGTCATTGTGCCTGCCAATAAAAAAGAAGTGCCATTTGGAACTTTCAGGTCAATTCTACGGCAATCCAAATTGATAGAAAAAGATTTTTAAAACACTTATGCCCTAAACTTAGTTTGGGTCATTTAGTGTTCAACATTCAATGTCGAACAAAATTTAGACAATCAATATATTGCAATTTTTATCAAGAGTATTAGGATTAAAATATATGGAAAAACTAAAAGAATATAAATATATAATAATTTTGATTCTATTAATGTTAGGGTTTACTTTTTATTGGTTTCAATTAAGACCATCTCAGATTAGGAAAGAATGTTCTACGCATTTAACTGGGTTACCTTCAAGAGCCCCTTCCTCATCTGGAGGACTATTCGCCGCCTTGGGTTCAAATTCTGGCGAAGAGGCATATAAAAAATGTTTGGCGGGAAATGGTTTAAAAAAATAAATCTATGGATAAAAAATTTAAATGTGCAAAGTGTAATAAAGTTTTAACACCCGATGAATTGCAACCTAATAATCTTGACATTAAATCAATAAATCAAGATGACGAAACATCTATCGGAATCGGACCTAATTATATCCACAAAGGAGATTGCGGCGGCGAAGTGGAAGAAATCATGTGACCCAATCCTCCTGCCCCAAACTTAGTTTAGGTCATAAGTTGTTTAGGTCATAAGTTATTATAGAAGTATTAAAAAATCTTGCGATATACAGATGATCGTCTGGAAACGGTAAGATTTTTATTTAATGTGCAATCTCGGAGATTGCACAGTTTTTTTAGTTTCGTTTGCTTTGTTATAATATCTCTAATAACTTATGACAAAGAAACAGAAAATAATTTTGATTGGATTGGTTTTGATTGTTTTGTTTGTTTTATTTCTGCCGAAAATCCTGCATAATTCCCAAAACGCTCAGGTATGCTTTAGGGAAAATTGTTTTTATGCGGAATTGGCCATGACTGATGCCCAAAGGACCAAGGGCTTGATGTACATAGAACATCTTGATGAGAACAAGGGCATGTTATTTATTTTTGATGAAGAGAATATATACCCTTTTTGGATGAAAAATACGCTTATTCCTCTTGATATGATCTGGATAAGTAAAAATAATGAAGTTGTATTTATAGAAAAAAATGCGCTACCTTGTCAAGAAAATATTTGTTATAATATAGAGCCAAACAGACCTGCAATATATATGCTGGAAATCAACGCAGGCATGGTCGATAAAATGGGCATCTCCTTAGGAGATTTAATAATTTTAAAAAATATATAATGGATATGATGTATGGATATGGTGGCACGGGCGGTTTTGGCTTTATTTTTATGATTTTATTTTGGATTATAATAATAATAGGCATAGTGGCCTTGATAAAATGGTTTTTTGACCAAACTCAACAAAAAAAACAAGACAAGACCCCTTTGGATATTTTAAAAGAGCGCTATGCCAAAGGTGAGATAGATAAAAAGGAGTTTGAGGAAAAATCCCGAGAAATAAAATCAGTATGACAAAAGTAAACGAAATTTATAAATGCAAGATTTGCGGAAATACTATAAAAGTCATGCATGAAGGCGAAGGAGAACTTCATTGCTGCGGCTTACCCATGGAATTGATTGAGGAAAAAAATCTAGAAGAAGATAAGTAAATTGCTAGATACAAAATATACACTGCAGCCATTATCCAGAATGGAAAGTTTTTTATATTTACAGACGCAAATGGAAATTTTGAAAAAAATTCAACTATCCATATCTCGTATTGTAAAAATGCATAACTTATCCAACCAAAAGGAATGCTTATCGCTGTTGATATCATACCCAATCCGCCGGTGATAAAACCAAAAACCATAGTGATGGGCACGAAAATCAAAATTAAGAGATTGACTGGCAAACTGACTACAGAAAACAGCCACATTTTGTATAAAAGCAGAGGCAAGACAAAAATCTGAGTGGAAATGGTAGATGAGATAATCTCGCGCAGTTTAAATTTTTTTGGAATAATTTTTAATTTTCTCTCAATATGCGGAGCAAGAATGATAAGCGACAGCGTAGCCAAAAAAGACAATTGGAAACCGGTATCAAATCTAAGAATCTTAGGATTATGCAGAACCATAAAAAAGCCGGTTAAAAACAAAGCCCAGGTAATTTCATAAATCCTGCCTGTGGCTCGAGCAACTATAACCAAAATAGCCATCAAAGAAGCTCGCACCACTGTAGCAGTAGCTCCAGTCATAAACGCAAATAAAACAATTCCCAGCGCTCCCAAACCTATGCCAAACATCCTCGGCAAAAAGCTTAAGATACGCATTATTGTATCTGCCACAAGCGTCACATTGTAGCCGGATAAAACAACGATATGGATTATGCCAGTGCGCCTAAAATCCTCTTGCAAATTTTTTGGCATACTCTGTCTTGCTCCCACAGTTAAGCCTCCCATAAAAGCAGAATGGGGTTCTGGAATGACCGCACCCAAGGAATCCAAATATTTATATTTGAAAGAAAAAAGATATTGCTTAATAAAATTTCCATTGCCTTCTGAAATTTTTCCGATTTTCGGATAAAACATTTCGTAATAAATATCGTCTTTGGCCAGATAATCTTCCCATCTAAAATCTTGAGAGAAATCCTTGGGCTTTTTGAGTTCGCCTCTAAACAAAATTTCGTCTCCGTAATTGAATTCAGGATAACGGTAAGAATAAACAAGGATTTTAGAGTTTTTTGATTCTATTATCAATCTGGTATAATTTTCTCTTTCATCCGGCTCGTCAACAACAATTCCATACAACTCAACTTCTGAGCCAACTTTATCTTTCAAATTCTGCGTTTTTGTGTCTTTTATTTCATATCTAGTGATGCCAACTGCGATTGCAATTAAAAATAATGACACAAATAAAATCAAACTAGTGTTAAACATCCGATATCCAACAAAATAAATAATTACTCCCAAAAAAACAAAAAATACGGCAAACGCCCAGCCCAAATCAACAAAAGACCTCAATAAAATCCCCGCAATAAATCCTCCAATCAAAACCGCTGCAATTTTTTGACTCATATTAAAACATTGATCTTGTCTCTTTTTTGTCCACCATGTTAGAAATCCGATTTGCTAAATGCAAATCGGCAGATATTTAAAACAACATCTTATTTCTAACGTGGTCCATCGCCTCATTAGCCAATCTATCTGCCTCCTTGTTTTTCTCGCGAGGGATTTCTACAAAATCAATTTTTCCGAAATCCATTCGTAAATTCCAGATTTTTATAAAAAGCGGAAATAATTTATCTTCCATAATTTTATATTTCCCTCCCAATTGCCTTGCCACCAATTCGCTGTCCATCCTCATCTCAATCTCCATATCCCTTGTTTTCTGCTTGCCAAATAAATGCTTGATTTTTTGCAGAGCAAGAATCACAGCCTCATATTCGGCCTCATTGTTTGTTTTCTCTCCTATGTCCTGAGAGTACTTTTTTATAACCTTATCCTTGCTATTGCTAATAACCACACCAACCCCAGCCGGCCCAGGATTCCCCCTGGATCCGCCGTCAGTATATACAATGATTTTCTCTGTCTTTATCATCCTTATTTAATTCTAATTCTAATATCAACTATCCTTAAGCGCAATTCAAGAGCAGAGCGGAAAACTGATTTTTCAAAAGAGGCAGCCAAATCAATTTTTTGGCCGATTTTAAGATTCATATTATCCTCGCTGGCGAAAAATCCTATTGCAGATATATTTTCTCCGTTGTTTTTCTTAAAAGCCAGTTCAAGATGTATTCCGCCATTGCCGAATTTCCTGACATTGCTGATTTCTATATCAGAAAAAAGAAAAATTGGCTTGGGATTTTCTACGCCAAACGGCCTTAATCTGTCTATCATCTTGTAATTTTCCCAATTCACATCATCTAAAAACAACTCTTTATCTATAAATATCTCACCATTATTAATCTTCTGCTTCTTTATTTTTTTATATGCTTTTTTAATTTCTGGTTCCAAATCATTCATCCTGCTATCCTCAACAGAAAATCCTCCGGCCAAAGCATGCCCGCCATGTTCTATTAAAATCCCTTTCGGCAATTTTTTCATAAGTTCTACAAGGTTTACAGAACCATCGCTTCTGCACGAGCCCTTTATGCCATTTGATTCTGCCTTACCCCACATGAATACCGATTTTTTATAAGTTTCCAAAATTCTGTTCGCTGCAATACCCAAAACTCCAGGATGCCATTTTTCGCTCCCCACAACAATTATATCTCCAAAAAAATCTTTTCTTCCAGCAGCCACTTTGACCACCTCATTTAAAATATTTTCAACTGCATTCTTGCGGTCATTATTAAGGGAATCAAGATGCGAAGAGATCCAATTGGCCTCTCCTGAAGAATCAGTGATTAAAAGAGAAAAACTCGTGCTGGCATGGGCCAATCTGCTGGCAACATTGATTCTTGGCGCAATAGTAAAGGCAATATCATCTTCTGTAATGTGATTAGGATCAATGTTAAATTTTTTATAAAAAGATATAAGGCCAGGACGCTGAGTTTTTTTAAGAACTTCCAAGCCGTAATAAGCGATTGTCCTATTTTCATCCACAAGCGGAACCATATCAGCAATTGTGGCAATTGCCACAGCATCCAAAAGCCATTTTTCCCATCCCGTAATAATATTGAAATTGCCCCTTTTTACCAAGGCCTGAATTATTTTAAAGGCAACACCAGCGCCACTCAAGTATTTAAAAAAATATTTGTCTTTTTTCTGTTTGGAATCCACCACTGCCAAGGCATTTGGCAATTTTTCCGGTACAAGGTGATGATCTGTAATGATAACGTCTATTTTTGAGGAGTTCGCCCTCTCAACTTCCTCAAAATCAGTTATCCCGCAATCAACTGTAATGATGAGATTCGCTTTTTGCTTGGCAAATTCGTCTATCGCCCCTGATGTTAAACCATAACCGTCCAGATGCCTGTCAGGAATATGGATATGAAAATTATCAAACCCTATTTTTTTGAAAAAATCGTGAAAAATGGCGCTGGCGCAAACTCCGTCTGCGTCATAATCGCCGAAAATAACAATCCTCTCGTTATTCTTAATGGCCTTGAGTATCCGTTTTACTGTATCTTCCATTCCTAGAATATCAAAAGGGTCATGCATATCTCTCTCGTAATTTGGGTTTAAAAATTTATCCGCCTCTTTTTTGGTTTTTATGCCCTTATAAAACAAAAGATGCCGAATCAGTTCCGGCTCTTTGCTCAGTACTTTATTAATTCTTGCTGAAATCGGCTTTCTTATCACCCATTGTTTGCTCATGATAAATATTATATCATGAAGACATGGACGACTGCATATTTTGCAAAATTATAAAGGGGAAAATTCCTGCAGATAAAATTTACGAGGATGAAAACTCTTTTGCTTTCTTAGATATCAATCCTATAAATCCCGGCCATACTCTTCTTATCCCTAAAGAACATCATGAAAATCTCTATGATTTGCCGGATGAAGTATTAAAAACACTTGCTCCCATCATCAGAAAACTGGCAATTGCAGTAAAAAAAGGAATGAATGCTGATGGTGTAAATATAGGTATGAACAATGAAAAAACCGCCGGCCAATTGGTGCCCCATGCCCACTTCCATATAATCCCCCGTTTTTCCGATGACGGCCATTACCACTGGAAGGGCGCCCCATACAAAAAGGACGAAGCCCAAAAAACAGCAGAGAAAATAAAGGTATTTTTATAAAAAACTCCCCAAGGTTTTTCCTTGGGGATAATGATTTTTCCTAATAATCTTATAAGGGAACTCCCGGAGAAAGTTTGCCTTTCTTTATC
>JBBTUP010000017.1:0-5651 GCA_038063695.1 Patescibacteria group bacterium | reverse complement strand
TTTTTCCTAATAATCTTATAAGGGAACTCCCGGAGAAAGTTTGCCTTTCTTTATCATCTGGCTCCATTCAAACCATTCAATCATCAAACCATGCGTCTTGCTTAAAAAAGCAATCTTTTGATTGCGGTCGTCTATTGTGTCAAGAATCTCCAAAACAAATCTGCCGAGTTCCCCCCAAGTAGTCCCGGACTGGAGAAGTTTTCTTACTTTCAACATTTTTGCGAAAGGATAAAGATAAACATGCCCGCAAGATTCGTTTGGGCATTTGTTTGTTTTTTCAATCTCTTTAATATAAACAATTTCTTGGCATTTTGGACATTTTGTCCATAGAGACGGAAACGGTCTGAGTTTCTTTATGCTCATACTCCCTCCTATTTTTTAAGGTTTTTTATATTCTATTTTATTTATATCAAATCCAAATAATTTTGCAACCATATTACAAGATTTTATAATTACCTTTTATTTACGATCGTATTTAAATGGTAATTTAATATATTTTTTATTTTTTAGATTTTTTTAGGGCCTCGATGCCAGGCAGAGTGCCTTGGGCCAAAAATTCCAGCATTGCTCCGCCAGCTGTGGAAACAAAATGAAACTTTTTCATCAGATCAAGTTTATCTATCACGGCCACAGAATCTCCTCCGCCTACAATTACTTCGGCCTTTGACTTTGCTAATTCTCTAGCCAAAGATTCTGTCCCTTTTTCAAAACCTTTTTTCTCAAAATTGCCCAAAGGTCCGTTCCATAATATAAATTTTGATTTCTT
This sequence comes from Patescibacteria group bacterium, assembly GCA_038063695.1. Classification (GTDB taxonomy): domain Bacteria; phylum Patescibacteriota; class Minisyncoccia; order UBA9983; family UBA9983; genus JBBTUP01. Next base: position 4,885 of record JBBTUP010000017.1, on the reverse strand, counting down.
TATAAATTTAGAAAGCATTTTTATTGTTTTTGGACCAGCGTCTAAAATTACATTATTGCTTTTTCTTACATCAATCGGTAAAATAATTTTTGGATTATTCAAATATCTTTTTATACTCACTTTATCATCAACTATAGAATTGCCTATGTCTTTTCCCTGCGCCTTGAAAAAATTATTCGCCAATGCCCCGCCCACAAAAATCTTGTCAGTAATTTTTACAAATTTTTCCAAAACCTTTAGTTTTGTGCCAAATTTAATTCCGCCTAGAATGAGCAAAAACGGATGTTTTGGTTTTAGCGCCTTGCTTAAATTTTCTAATTCATCTTTAAAAAGAAAACCGGCGTAAGAAGGCAGATATTTTGTTATGCCAACAACAGAGGCATGCTCCCTATGGGAAACACTGATTGCATCGTTTACATAAATGTCGCCAATCTCTGCGAGTTTTTTGGAAAAAATTTTGTCGTTTTTTTCCTCTCTTTTATCTGTACGTAAATTCTTCAAAACCACTATATCTCCATTTTTCATTCTGGAAATATTTTTTTTAACATCCCGCCTAAGAATGCCTCCTAATAATTTCGCCTTTTCAAATTTATTCAAATATTCCACCGCCGGCGCCAAACTCTTTCCTCTACTTTCAGTAATATGGCTTATAATAATTATTTTGGCGCCTTTTTTCTTTAAAAATTTTATTGTAGGCAGCGACTTCTCTATACGAAACCCCTCCGTAACTTTTCCTTTTTCCACTAACACATTAAAATCAGTTCTCAAAATCACTTTTTTATTCTTTATATCAATATCAGCGTTTTTTATACTTTTTAAACCAGTTTTTGTTATTCTCATTTACTTGTTTGGTTCTATTCAATTCTTATTCTACTGGATATCTGAATGTACCGTCAGGATTTTTAGCGTTAGACCACTCGTCCCAAGAGCCCTCGTAATTTCTAACATTGGGATATCCCAGTATGTATTTAAGAACAAAGAAAGAATTGGATGATCTAGTGCCGGTTTGGCAATAGACAATGATTTCTTTGTCTTTGGGGATATCTTTGTATATTAATTCCAACTCTTCTTTTGATTTAAGAATCTCATTATCAGGACTGATTGTTGATTTATACCACTCTATATTTACTGCTCCCGGTATGCGACCGCCCCGGCTTACTCCTTCTAATATTTTTTGGCCAGAATACTCTTCAGCAGTGCGCGCGTCTATTATTACTATACCCTGATTAGTTAGATTTCTGGACAATTCATCAGCGGTTATTTTTATATTCTCTTGAGGAGCGGATTTGTAGGCAGTCGAAATTATTTCTTGAGTTTCTTTGACTAATGATTCTTTGCCCATTTTTCTAACCCATTCAGTTATCCCTCCATTAAGATAGGCGACATTCTCATGCCCGTAATACTTAAAAGTCCAGAAGGCCCTGCCAATATGAGCGCTGGCCGGCACTCCATAAAGAACTATTAAATCGTCATTGGAAATTCCCGTCTCGCCCATTAGTTTCTCAAATTTCTCTTTTGAAACAACAATGCCGGATGTTCCTATTTTGGTTTTATCTTCATACCAAGAAGAACCGCTGTCTAAATATACAGAACCTTTTATATGCCCTTGATCATAGATCTCAACCTTATCCTTGCCAGAACCGACAAAAATGAGGCGGAGATTGGGAATGCCTAAATTAGCGGATAGCCAATCCGCGCTTACAACCGGGTCTATTTTTTCTATTGGCTGAGTTAGAGACGGTTGAGGTTTTATTATCATTGTTGTTAATAAATATCCTCCGAATATTATTGCCACAGCCAGCGCAATAATTAAAAAAATTTTTTTGCTCATTTTTAGTTTAATTATTAATATATTTTATAATGTCTCTATTTATTGTATAATATAATTATAATATTAATAATAAAGAAAAGCAAATAATGTTTAGAGTGTTTAAAAATAGCATTTTCGGCAAGATTTTCGGATCGTTGATATTAACGCTTTTTCTGAGTGGAGTATTTTTTATTTTTGTTTCTTTAAAACAACAGGGAGCCAGGATTACGGAAAATTTAATTAAGAGAAGCGAGACTCTTAGTAAAATCGCCTCAAAGCAAATTGAAAAAGCGTATTATGCCGAAGTTTGGCCGTTTGAGACCCTGAAACTTATTATCAGCGAATCGGAAGACATTGTTTTTCTGTGGGTGGCAAAACCAGACGGCAGAATTTATTTTTCCGACGATCCTGATGTAATCTCGATGGGCAAAATAATTAAAGAACCTTTTTTAGGGACGGAAGAAACATTAATTCAGGACTGGACATATCCCAGGGGCGTTGAAAAAATAAAATTAATTATCCAGCCTCTTGAAATTAGAGATGAGGAAGGAAGGCCTTGGAGTCTTTTGATGGGCGTTTCTCTGCGGTCGGTTGTTGCCGCTGAAAGAACGGTGATTTTCAATAGTTTGGGACTTTTTATTTTGACGTTTTTTTTGGCTATTTTTATTTCTTTTTATTTAACCAAAAAAATAACCAGCCCTTTGGAAAAGCTTAAGCAGGGGGCAGAAATTATTGGGAAGGGGAACCTTGATTATCAAATAGAAATAAAAACCAGGGATGAAGTTGGGAAATTAGCTGAGGCTTTTAACAAAATGACCGAAGACTTAAAAAACTCTCAAATGGCCTTAGGGGAAGAACTAAAAAGAGCCAAGGAACTCGATCGTATGAAGACAGAATTCATATCCATAGCCGCCCATCAATTGCGCACACCGCTTACTGCGGTCAAATGGATTTTGAAGATGATAATTAACGGCGATCTCGGAGAATTAACTTCGGAGCAAAAGGCCTTTCTCTCAAGAGGATATCAAGGCAACGAAAGAACGATAAAACTGGTTAATGATTTTCTAAATGTTTCAAGAATTGAAGAGGGCCGTTTCGGTTATGTCTTTGAATTAATACAATTAGAAGATTTGATAGATAATTTAATCCAGGATTTTGACCATGTGATCAAAGAAAGACAGGTTGATTTTATTTTTGAGAAACCAAAGGAACCCCTGCCAAAAGTAAAAATTGACCATTCTAAAATGCGACTGGCAATACAGAATCTGATAGATAATGCGATAAAATATACACCGGAAAAAGGCAGGGTGGCTATTTCCATAAAAAATAGTATAATGCATTTAGAAGTGACTATTAAAGATACGGGTTATGGAATACCAAAAAAACAGCACGAGAGAATATTCACAAAATTTTTCCGTGGTGATAATGTAATCAGAAAACAAGTGGAAGGAACCGGTTTAGGCCTTTTTATAGTAAAGAATATCATAGAAAAACACGGCGGTACTATCTGGTTTGAAAGCGAGGAAAACAAGGGCACAACATTTTATTTTACTATACCAGTATCAACATAATCATATGACTAATAAAAAAATTTTAATTATTGAAGACGAGGTGACACTTCTCGAGGCCATAGAGAAGAAACTTAAGATTGAAGGATTTCAAGCGATCACAGCAAAAGATGGCAAAGAAGGCTTGAAAAAAATTGAAACAGAAAAACCTGATTTAATCCTTTTAGACATCATGATGCCAGTGATGAATGGTTTTGAGGTCTTGGAGGAAATGAAGAGAAAACAATATCTTCCTAAAATTCCCGTCATTATAATATCAAATTCCGGCCAGCCTGTGGAAATAGAAAAGGCCCTCAAATTTGGCGTCAGAGATTATCTGGTAAAAGCAGAGTTCAGCCCTGATGAAGTTCTTGATAAAGTAAATAATATTATAAGAAAGGATAAAGAAACGGAAGAAAAAAATGACGGGAAAAAACGTGGTAAAAAAATCCTTGTAGTGGAAGACGACCAATTGCTCCTAGATCTATGTTGCAAAAAACTGCAAAAAGAAGGGTTTGACGTGGATATCGCCATAGATGGCAATACAGCATTGGAAAAGATAATCAGCAATAAGCCAGATTTAATCCTGCTTGACCTTGTGTTGCCGGGCATTGACGGATTTGAAATATTAAAGAAAATAAGGGAAGATTCTGACGATAAAATCAAAAAAATACCGGTAATTATTCTCTCCAATCTTGGCCAAGAATCTGATATTGAGAAAGGAAAAAAACTCGGCGCCGCTGATTATTTTATAAAGGCCTCAGTCACAATGGATGAGATTGCAAGAAAGGTAAAAGACCTTCTGTTTGTTTAGATATTGGCGTCTTTCAAAATTTTAGAAAATATTTTCTCTTCCAAACTGCTTCTGCCCACCAAAAGACCCTGCACGCCGCCGTTTTTTAAGAAATTATAGGCATTATCCACATTTACAGATCCGCCGTATAATATTGGAATATTTTCAGCCGTGTCTTTATTTAAGAAAGAAGATAATGTCTTTCTAATAAAAAAGACTATATTATAAAGGTCTTCTGGTTTATCAGATTTGACAGCTTTTTCTCCTATCGCCCAAATAGGCTCATAGGCGATAATTATATTATTTGCATCTCTTTTATCAATTCCCTTCAATCCTTCTATAATCTCTTTTTTTATAAAAGAAAGGTATTTGCGTTTTGAATCGCGTTTTTTTTCGCCAACACATAAAATAATTTTCAAATTATTTTTTAAGGCCTGAGAGATTTTTTTGTTTATAATTTTATTTATTTCTTCTGGATGATCTTGACGCTCTTCAGAATGACCAACTATAACATATTGAACTCCTAAATTTTTAAGCATACTGGCAGAAATTTCACCCGTATAAGCGCCCTTATCTCCCCAAAAAACATCCTGCGCGCCTATCTTAAGACTTGAGACTTGAGACTTGAGACTTGAGATATATACAAAAGGAAGGCATATTATTGTTTCCACATTTAACATTTTACTCGCCGCTTTCTCAATATTACTAAAAATTCTTCTCGCTTCTTTTAGATTC
>JBBTUP010000016.1:0-3506 GCA_038063695.1 Patescibacteria group bacterium | reverse complement strand
AAAAAGGACAGAGAATATAGATGATATCTGGGATTTGAAAGACGAAGATGATTTTTTAAAAAGAATAGATGATAAAATAGATATCAAGCGTGTTAAAGAGCATCTCTCTCTTCTTCCGTCTTTGCAGAGAGATATTATTATAATGCGCATCTGGCAGGATATGTCATATGGTGAGATTGCCGAAGTTATCGGAAAGAGCGAGGATAATTGTAAAGTTATTTATTCAAGGGCAATAGCAAAATTACGCGAGTCGATATCAATTATTAGTTTTATATTATTAATTTCAAAAATATGAAAAATGTAGAAGAAATTTTAAATGAATTATATTCTATTGAGCCGTCTTTAAGAGATAAGGAAGCCGAGGTTAAAAAGATAGTCCAGACATTATTGGAATCAAGGCCGGAGATAACAATAGACGAGAATTTTATAAATCAATTAAGAGAAAAATTGCTGAAAAAAAGAAGTTTTTCCATTCAGGATTTTTTTTCAAAAAAAATAAATTTTACCTTGTCAGGGAGCGTTATTTCTGTGGTTGTTGTTCTTATTTTTGCGCCCTTGCTGTATTATTATATAAATTATAAAGATAATGGAAGTATACCGATTGAAAATACTGAAAATAATGTAGAGATTGAGAAAAAAGACGGCGGCATTATTAAAATGGATTCATCAAAAAAAATAATTGCCGGATTTGTGAAATTTAAATCAGAAGATGAATTCAATAAATATTTATCGCAGTCATCCCAGGGTTATTTTGAAATGGGTATAGTTGGGACGAGAATGGAAACAATGGCATTGGAAGCCCCGTCGGCTCCAAAAGATATTAATGTGGGCGGAGCAACAACTCCTGATAGAGTGTCTGAAACCAATGTGCAGGTTTTAGGCATTGACGAGCCGGATATTTTAAAAACAGACGGCAAAGAGATTTATTATTCTTCACAGAACAGATATTATCCCGGCCCCATTATTATGGAAAGAGAAATCATAGGAGGCAAAATAATGCCGCCTGATTATTATCAGGCAAAGACCCAGATTATAAAGGCCTTTCCTATAGATAAATTTGCCAAAGAAAGTACCATAGATAAAACAGGCAATCTGCTTTTATCGGACAACACTCTTGTTGTTTTTGAAAATCAGGTTATCTATGGATATGATGTTTCTAACCCGTCATCTCCCAAAGAAAAATGGTCAGTAAAATTAGACAGTAGAAATCAGATAGATCAGGCGCGTCTTTATGATGGCAAAATATATCTTGTGACAAAGAATTATACTTCCAGAGGAGGGCCGTGCCCCATGCCATTATTTGAAAAAGGAAATGAAAAAATTTCTGTCAAATGTATTGACATATATCACCCTATTATTTCAGTTCCGGTAAATAACACATATCATATATCAACCATTAATCCTTTAAACGGCGACATAAAGAAAGAAATTTCATTTGTCGGTTCTTATAATTCAACAGTGTATATGTCCAAAAATGCTTTATACGTTGCCTACTCTTATAACGGGGATTATCTCGAGTTTTTCCATAATTTTTTCAAGGAAAACAGCGATATAGTCTCGCAAAACATTATTGAAAGATTGGGAAAGATTAAAAATTATGATTTGAGTCAGGAGGCAAAAATGGCTGAGTTTCAAGTTCTTATGCAGGAACTTGAAAATTCGTTAAGTGATGATGAAAAACTTAAATTTGATAATGAAATGCAAAATAGAATGGAAAGTTATGCAAAGAAACATAAGCGCGATTTATTGAAGACAGATATTGCGAAGATTAACATTAGTAATTTCAAAGTGGATGCTTTAGGCACGATTGCTGGCAATCTGTTAAATCAATTTTCTCTAGATGAATATGAAGGCAATCTTAGGTTAGCAACCACAATCAGAGTAAACATGTGGGGAATAGATTCAAGAGAGAGCGAGAATGATATTTATGTTATGGACGGCGATCTGAAGATTACTGGTTCTATAAAGGGTTTGGGTCTTGATGAAAGGATTTATTCTGCCCGTTTTGTAGAGGATAAAGGTTATCTTGTAACATTTAAGCAGATTGACCCGTTTTTTGTGTTGGACTTGAGCGATCCTAAAAATCCTAAAGTTAAAGGAGAATTAAAAATACCCGGTTACTCTTCATACCTTCATCCTATTTCAAAAAACAAGATTTTGGGCGTTGGTAAAGAGGGTTCCAATGTGAAGGTTTCTCTTTTTGACGTTTCTGACCCGGCAAATCCAAAAGAGGCCTCCAAATATAATCTAGATGATTATTGGTCTGAGATTTTAAACACTCAGCATGCCTTTTTAATAGATAAAAAGCACAACGTTTTCTTTATGCCGGGAAGTAAGGGAGGATATGTCTTTTCTTATGAGAACGATAATCTCACTTTAAAAAGAGCTGTCAGTAATATTCAGGCAAAAAGGGCTTTGTTTATAAATGATTACTTGTATATAGTGGGCGATGATAAAATAGTGGTTTTGGATGAAGTAAACTGGGAAAAAGTTAAGGAATTGGATTTGTAAAGCGTTCTGATTTATAAAAATCCTATTTTTTCTTTTACTTCTTTTATTGTTTGAGAGGCGACATTACGCGCTTTTTCCTCGCCGGCTTTTAAAATTTCCTTTACATAATTTTTGTTTTTTTCCAATTCGGCGTATTTTTTCTGCAGAGGATTGAGGCCTTTAATTATAATTTCTGCCAAATCTTTTTTGAATTCCGCATAATTCTTTCCTTTGTATATTTTTTCTATCTCTTTAATAGATTTTCCTGAAAAAAGATTGTAAATAGTGATGAGGTTTGAAATCGCTGGTTTTTTATCTGGCTCAAAAATAATTTCTTTGCCGGAATCAGTGACTGCAGTTTTTATTTTCTTTCTGATTTCGTCTGGAAAATCAAGGAGACCAATGCAGGAATTTTTTCCGTGCGATTTGGACATTTTTTTGTTTGGGTTCTGCAAGGAAAAAATTTTTGATTCTTTTTGCAAAACTGTTTTTGGCTCTGGAAAAACATGGTTGAACCTATCATTAAATCTTCTGGCGATTTCGCGCGTTATTTCTATATGGGGCGCTTGGTCTTTGCCAACTGGCACATGCGTTGCTTTATAAATTAAGATATCAGCAGCTTGCAGTACTGGATAGGCGAGAAGGCCTAAATTGTTATTTTTTGGGTGTTCCTGACGCATTTCTTTATATGTTGGATTCAGTTCAAGTATGGATACTGGCGTGACCATTGATAATATATTGGCAAGTTCTGCGTGTTCTTTTACATGCGATTGCACGAATATGGTTGATTTTTCAGGATCAATGCCTGCTGCTATGAATATTGTTGCCAAGTTTAGGGTGTTTTTTTTTAGATCTTTACTGTTATCAAGCGTTGTTAGGGCATGGAGGTCGGCTATCATTATAAAAAATTCATCTACTTTGTCTTGCAGGTTTACAAGCGGAAGAAGCGCGCCAAAATAATTGCCAATATGAAGTGCGCCTGTTGGCCGCAGTCCTGATAAAATTATTTTTCTTGC
>JBBTUP010000015.1:0-41366 GCA_038063695.1 Patescibacteria group bacterium | reverse complement strand
GTTTGACTCCATAATTCGCTCCGCTAAAACTGAGCCAGCCGATATTGGAAGACCAAGCGTAGCCGGAAAGGGACTGGCTGGCGGCTTGAGAATCATTCAGATTAACAAAAAAAGAAACAGCGAAAATAATCGCTATTGCGACGGTTATCAAAAAAGACGATTTTTTGTGTTTTGATAGAATTTTAAACATTGTTCTAAAATCGATAACGGTTGTTGATTATTATTTCATTTTTGCATTTTCCCTTATTTATTCGCAGCATAAAATAGGAAAAACGTTGTTACAGCTGATGCTTTCCGCCTGAGGCGGAATTTGCGAGATATCCCAAATCTGAGTCCAGTTGCCTGAGCCTTGATAAGTCCAACTTTCACAATCGCTAGTACCAAATGGGCCTCCCGTAAATATAAAAGCTGAATACCAACCAGTTGCAGTAGGTCTGCCATTCACAAAATCAGCAGCCATACACATCCGACTGCCGGGAAAAGCGCTATTGCAATATGAATTAGCCACAGAATAACCACCTATATTCCCAGTATAGCTCGAGGAGGTGGTACCAATATAAGTGCGCAATCCTCCACCTCCTCCTCCTAAACTACCCCCTGCCACGCAATTATTTCCGTCTTTATCGCAATAATACTCTGCTCCCACCGCGCCTTCCACATCAAGTTTTAAATTCTGCTCTCCGCCCGTGTTCGGACTCACCGTCCCGATGCCGACACTGCCGGAAATGGTTGCCAAATAAGAAGAAAAATCGCTTACCAAACCGCCCGCTCTCAAAACATCGACTGTCAGGTTGCCGGATTTTGTTTGCGGTTTATTGCCGGCATTTATCGGTTCTTCCGTATTATCTCCTGGTGGGACAGCAGTTGGATCATTCCATGTTCCCGCTCCTTGCGCTATTTGCACTCCCATATAAATTACAAAAGCGACCGTGATTGCTATTGATAATATGCTTGTTTGTTTTATGAAATTTTTCATATTATTTTATAAAATTATGCTTATAAATTATTTATTATTGATTTAACATTTCCTGCAATTGTTTATTTATTTCTTCTTCGCGCGATTTTGATGTTGTCTGCTTCTCCTTGCTTACCATACTTTTAAGTTGTTTATTGATATCCTGCTCTGTGCTTCCTGGCGGTTCTTTCATCATCTCGGAAAGTTGGCTATTTATTTCTTTTTCTCTTATTTCATCGGGAGTAAGTATTTTAACAACGGGTTCAAACACAGGTTCTTTGTTTAAAAAATACATATATAAAATAAGGCCCAATGCAACAACAATGGCAATAACTATCACTGCCATTAAATTCTTGTTCTGCAGAATACTGTTGATATTTCCTGTATTTTTATCTCCTTCCTCCATTTATTTAAATTATACCATAAATTTTATATAATAATGAGCAGTTGTGGATAAATTATTTTCCGCTTTTTATTTTTAATTTCTCTTCTAAGTACTTGACTCTGGCAGCCAAATCTTCAAACTCGTCGCGATAAACAAAATGCTTGCGAATTTCCGCAATATCCCGTTCAATATAAGAAAGACGAACGTCAATATGATCCAGCCTGCCGTCAATATTATCCAATCTTCCATCAATATTATTCAATCTAACATCTACCTGATTCAATTTAACATCTATCTGTTCAAATCTTTTGTCCACACTATCAAAATGCCCATACACATCGTCAAACCCTCGTTTAATAATAACGCCAAGATTATCAAATTCTTTTTTCGTCTCTTTATCCATTATTCCTATTTTAATCCAATTATCGTAATTAAGCAAGATTCTGTGGATAAAAATCAGTCCTGAAATAGTTTTTTCGCCTCCTCCCACATTATGGGCTCGTTTTCCTTTTCTTTAAGCCAATACCACCATTCCGCGCCCCATAAATAGTACTCGTTAAAACCGGTTTTTTGGGCGTATTCTATTGTTTCTTTAAAGTATTCCGGCCCAAAAACTTTAAACTGCTCCTCAACAGAAAGGCTTCTAAAATCAACAGCGGCCCATGGTTCTGCCTGCAATTCAGAAACCAAAAAGGGCTTATTATAATCTTTTATGATAAAGCGGGTCAATTTTCTCTTAAAATGAAAAAAAGAGGGATTGAGAGGATACTCAAAAACACCAAGGCCAAAGAGTTTATTTAAATTGTTTGAATAAACTTTTCTATACATAGTAGTGCCAAAAATATCTCCCTTGCGGGCTGCTTTGTACCACAAACCAAACTCTCCTCCGTCTGTAGTCAATATCGGTCTGCTCCTATCTAATCCCTTCACGATTTTTATTTCCTCTTCAAGAAAATTACTTCCTCTTTCCGGACATTCGCCAAAAGCAAGATAAGGCTCATTCTCCACCTGCCACATCACTATTGAGGGATTATTTTTATAACGTTCAATAGTTTTAAAAATGTAACCTCTTAAAGCATTTTCTCTGTCTCCAGTCGCAATATTTTTCGCCCACTCCGGAATATGGCACTCAGGCCAGCGTGGCGCTTTCATACCTAAGGCAAGCACAACCTGAGTATTATTTTCCAAAGATTTATTTATCTGCCAATCCAAATCAGAAAAATCAAAACTCCCTTGATTTTTTTCTATATCCTCCCAGTATGCCACAAGACGCACCCTCTTGGGATGCAAGTCCGTCAGAATCGCCTCATAATTTTTTTTCCAATCAATACCAAAACCCTCACTCGCTTTATTGGAAAATGTAACGCCCCAAATAATATCCCTATCTGGATTTACGCTTTGTACAAAGTAATTAGCCAAACCTAACCATGTAAGACCTAAAATTATAAGAATAGTTGCCATAATCTTGCCGATTAAAATTTTTCCCTTAAAATGCTCTTTTAACAAAATCCATGAGGCAATAAATATGACAGCGTATTTAAAACTCTGGGTTGACTCCACAAGAGCCGGATGCGCGAGTTTGATGGCGCCATAAATTAAAATTGAACCCAAGCCGGCATACACTCTATTACCGAAATAAAGATATTTGTGGGAAATGCTACTTTTTCTGTGCGAATGAAAAATATTTTTACGCAAACTCGGCAATACCAGTAAAAACAAGACAAAAATAACACCTCCAATTTTGATCCAAAAAAAACCGGTTATAAAATTAGTCCTTTCAAAAACAAATTTTGTCAAGACATTGGAAAGTCCGAGAAATAAAGCGCTTAAAATAGCATATAATATTAACTTCGTACGAATCTCTTTGTGTTCTATTAGAAAAAAAACAAAACCGCCGGCAATGAGCAGAAAAAATCCTACGGCATCAACTAAATCAAAATTACTGGTTATCAAAAAATAACTAATAAGCAAAGTAAATATGGGAGAAAAAGCGCCGATAAAAGGCAAAGTCTTTGACGCTTCGCCCTTGTCCAAAGAAAGGTAAAGAAAAAACATGGAGATTATAAATATTGCTCCTGTTAAAAAAGCAACGCTTATAACAGACAAAGGAACTGCCTTAATGCCAAACGGCAGAAAAAAAATTACAAATGCTCCAAAAATGCCAACCCAAAAAGTATAAACAAACGGGTCAAAAAATTTTCTCTTAAGAAGAGATTTGTCAAAAACAGCCGAAGTGCCTAAAATTATCTGCGCCCCAAGGGCAATCGCCAACCAAAGCATCTATTCAATTATACCATTATTTTCAATAATTTTTTTATATTCCAGAGCGCTCGGACGAATTTTTCGCTCCATTGTTTGATAATCCATCTCAACTAACCCGAATCTCGGCCAAAAACCTTTGTCCCATTCAAAATTGTCCAAAAGCGACCAGTGAAGATATCCTTTCGCATCAACTCCTTCTTCAATCGCCTTATGAACCCAACGCAAATGTTCTTTTATAAAGATGGTGCGTTTTTCGTCTTTGGCGTCCGCCAAACCGTTTTCAGTTATATAAATTGGCTTGCTATATTTTTTCAAATTTTTTAAAACATGGTATATTCCTTCAGGATAAATCTCCCAGTCCATATCTGAAACTATTTCATTTTTATTTTTTGGAAAACGGCGATGAAAATAATAATTCAAGCCTATAAAATCATGATAATCTTTTATTTTATTTAAAAAATATTTATTCCAAAACCAATCAATAAGAAAAAATTGCCATCCTTCAAAATAAATATTATTTTTGGCAACACCAATATGTTCATCTGGATTAATCGCCTTAATAATCTTGTATGATTTTTTATGGGCCTTGATTAAATTATTTATTACTTTAAAATAAGCGATTGGATTTATCTTCTGCGGTGGCCAAATCCCCTTAAGATACGAGTTGCTCGCGTATATCTCCGGTTCATTCAAGGTTATCCAAAAACGCACATCTTCTAGAGCATGTGTGATTCTAAAAACATATTTCAAAAAATGTTCCGCTGTATCTTTATTCTCCCAGCCACCAATATCGCGTATCCATAAAGGCAATGTCCAATGCCATAAAGTGACAAACGGCTCAATCCCTTTTTCGCGTAAAACTCTTATAACTTGCCTGTAATGCTCAATTTCTTTTTTACTAAATTTTCCTTCCTCCGGCTCAATGCGCGACCATTCAATAGAAAATCTGTGCGCATTATGGCCTAGGGATTTCGCAATATCAAAATCTTCCTCAAATCTATTGTAATGATCGCACGCTTTTCCCGCCGGAAAAATTTTCGCCCAATCGCAATTATCAATTCCTCCTTCTACTTGGTAAGCAGAAGTCGCCGCCCCCCACAAAAAATCTTTTGGAAATTTTAAATTATTTTGCATATTTTTTTCTCCATTCATATATTTTTTTATGATTCCCTGATAATAAAACTTTCGGCGCTTTATATTTTTTGCCTCTGTATTCAAAAATCTCCGGCCTAGTATAAACCGGGATCCCGATTCCTCTCTCATCTTCCAGCGATTCTTTTTTGCCGAGTACTCCGGGAATCTGGCGAGAAACAGCGTCAACAATAACAGCTGACGGCAATTCTCCGCCCGTCAAAACATACGGGCCAATGGATATCTCTTGCAACGCGTAACCCGTAATGCGTAACGCGGTCTTTACTCTTGCGTCTATACCTTCATAATGGCCTGAAATTAAAACTATTTCTTTGTATTTCTTGGCCCATTCGCGCGCCATTTTTTGCGTAAATTGCTTGCCAGCCGGAGATAATACAATAATTTTGATTTTTGATTTTTGATTTTTGATTTTTAAAATTGAACCGATAATTTTTATTATAGGTTCAATTTTGAGCACCATTCCCGGTCCTCCACCGAACGGTTTATCATCAATTTTTTTATGTTTATCTTTTGCAAAATCGCGCGGATTGTGAAATTTTATTTTTATAAGTTTATTTTTTTGGGCGCGCATTAAAATAGAACTGTCAAAATAGTTTTTAATAGATTCTGAAAAAATTGTGATCAAATGAAAAACCATGCCTTTATTTTAGCATGGTTTTTCCCTAAACCAACACTCGGTGTCGCACAAAATTGTGAGACACCGAGTGTTTAATTATATTTTCAAATCAGCCATTGCTTCATCTACGCTTTTTACTGATCTTGTGCTGCCTTCTGGCTCGTCAATCTTCAAGTTGACGCGGGCATTGTTTTTCATGCCAACGACTCTTAAAAGAGTTCGGATAGCTTTAGCAGTGTTTCCGCTTCGGCCAATGATTTTGCCCATGTCAGCAGGATCAACCTTCAAAGTCATGAGGACTCCCATCTCATCGACTTTTCGGTCAATCTTTACCGCGCTCGGGGTATCAACCAGGGCCTTCACGAGATACTCTAGAAACTCTTTATCTTTTTCAGCCATTTTACCGAATTTTTAGTTTAACCTATAATTTCAGCAGTTTTCGACCGTCCTGACTGCTAGTATTTCTTCTATTATATACTTTTTTCTTCTTTTGTCAATAACAAATAATTATTTCAATTTATTTCCGCACTGCACACAGAAATTATAATTGGGCAAATTATTACTTCCGCATTTTGCACATTTTGAGACAATTTCTTTTTCTTTATCTTCTGCATTGTCAGATTTTCTTTTCTCTTTTACTTTTTTTATTAGCTCAAGATTATTCTTTGCTAATAGCATTTCGATTGCATCTTCATCATTAAACTTTCTTACATTACTTGATAACTTGTCTCTTAATTCCTGCTTTTCTTCGTCTGTCAATAAATCAACATTCGGATAAATTTCTAACATTTTATCAAAATCTTCAATAATTTTCTTTTGCTCATCACTAAATTCTTCTACAATCTCTTTAGATTTATCAGTAATTTTTTCCTCACCGACTTTTTTATCCTTAAAAAATCTGTCTTCAATATACTGAAGCGATTCAGGAAGCGGATTTCCAGAAGACTTGGCTAATTCTATCTGCTTTTTTAAATCTTCCAACCTCTCAGGCTTATTTTTAATGGCTTCGTTCAATAATTTATCCCTGTATTTTCCGTCATAAACAAATAATTTCCCGTCAAGAACACTAAAAAATTTATCCTTGGAAGGATCTTCTGGATTTGATGTTAATCTAGAACAAATATCCTCTTTTACACCATTGAGATTATAATTTATATTTAATTCCTCGTTTCTTAATAATAAAGGGTTTTTATCGCAATCATAATCCATTATTACTCCATCCTCTAATCTTACTAATCTATTGAGATTTATTGGTTCATTTTCCTTAATTTCATTTTGGGAAATTTTTCCCATTGCTATCATATTTTCTTCTTTTATTCTTAACTCTTCATTTGTTTTTTCTTCCCCAGATTCAAAACTTTCAACAGTTTTTTCTTGTTTAATGTCTGTATTTACCTCTAAATCTTTATTTAATTCATTAATATCACTTTCTTCTATTGTCATTTATTATATTATAGCAATAATTATATATTTTGTCAAATATTAAAAATCTGAAATTTTCTTCCAGTGTTTATAGAAAATTTTATTTTCCGCTCTTATTTTTTTAGCAATATTACGCGGATTAATTTCAAAAAACTTGCCAAAATAATATTTCCATGTTTTTTCAAATGATGATTTTTTTAATAAAAATTTAACATGGTCCCAGTGGAATGACTGGAGAAAAATCAGGATAGTCGGGTTTTTCTTAATTTTATAATTCTTCAAAATCCATTTTATATTTCTAGTCATATATTTTTCACGCAGATATATCTGCACCCACCAAAGCCAATTTTTCAAAGCACAAGGATACATATGCCGCCACACATTAAAAAAGGAGTTAGTTAAATCATTAGGAGCATCTATTTTATAAACAAGTATGTTATGCCCGTTCTTCTTTAATTCATCCACATTCTTCCACATTCTAATATCTGATCTAATCCAAGGCATGATTTCAATATTTTCTTTTTTCAATAAATAACTAGGAGTTTTTTCTATTGATTTTAAAGGATAATTATTATTAGGATATTCCAAAATAATAATATCTGGTTTGTGCCTTAACACAGCATTTGCTTGTCTTAAATCAATTTTTTTACCTTCTATGCAATTAAACTGAAGGAACTTTGGTTTCATTAGATTTTTCACCACTTTTCTTTTCTTTGGCTTTTTTGATTTTGGTATGATGCAAGACATCGCGCTTTTTGCCTTCAATTATTTTTTCCTTAACCAAAAGATTGTGCACAGTGTCAGAAAGTTTTGCGCCCTTGGAAATCCATTGCTTTATTTTTTCTGCGTTGAATTTCGGCTCTCCTCTTTGCGCGTTATAATTACCAAGAATTTCTATAAACGAACCACTTCTTGGCGCGTTTCTGGAATCAGTTAAAACGACCCGAAAACTCGGATCGTGCTTTTTCCCAACTCGTTGTAATCTTATCATTAACATTGTTTATGAATATTAACAAAACAATAAAAAATATGCAAACTTTAGCTAGTATATTGCTCTGCTTCTGTAAATTTTATTGAAAGCAGTTTTGAAATACTGTCTGAACCCATTGTCACGCCGTATAAAATTTCTGCCTGTTTCATTGTCTCCCTGTTGTGAGTTATCAAGACAAGTTGAGTATGCTTGCTGAGATCCACGAGCATCTGGCCGTATTTTTTGGAATTCGCCTCATCCAAAGCGGCGTCTGTTTCGTCTAAAATCAAGAATGGAGGCGGATTAACCTGAGACATGGCAAAAAGAAGTGCAATGGACGTAAGCGCCCTTTCTCCTCCTGAAAGCATATCCAAAGAATGGATTCTTTTTTTAGGCAGATTTACACAAACATCTACGCCTTCCTCTCTTTCTAAATCTTCTATTTTTAATTCCTCTACTCCGGTTTCCTCGTCTTGTCTTAACTTCTTTTTCGGAGCGACCTTTATTAATTCCGCCTTTCCTCCGCCGAACATTGCAAAAAAGAAATTCTGGAATTCCTTATTTATCTTCTCCAATCCCACCCTAAAATCATGGTTAATTTTTTCTTCAAGTTCTTCTAATAGGCCTTTCAAAGATTTTATGGCTTGGTCTAAATCAATTAATTCTTTTTCAAAAAATTCATCTCTTTTTCTCACTTCCTCATATTCTTTTATAGTATCGTCTCCCACTCCGCCTGAATCCTCTATTTTAATTTTTAAGCGCTCAGTTTCTCTTCTTATTCTGATTCTTTCTCCTGGCCAGAGATTTTCGTCTATTGGAAAATTGCTTTTTTCATCAAAGTATCCTGTCAAAATCCTTGCTTCTCGCTCTTCCTTATACAACTCATCTTTTAAATTCTTTATATTTTCTTCCTTAATCTTATAATTATCCGTAATTCCACTTAATTCTTTAAGCCGAACTTCCATTTCAAATCTTTCTTTTTCTAAAGCATGCATCTCCTGTTCTTTATTGTTTATATATTTTTTTAATTCTTCGTAAGATTTGAGTAAATCTGATTCCTGTTTTTCGATCTTATCAAGCAAATCGTTCGTTTCCTTTTGCTTCTTTTTTAAATTAATAATTTCAGAAGAAGAAATCACCACTCCTGTCTTTAATGTAGATACAAATTCTCTTATAATATTTCTTATTTTAACAAGTAAGTCTTTTGTTTTTCCCGAATCGTTTAGGGCTATTTCAATCTGCTCATCTATGTTTTTTATAAAATTCTTTACATCTTTTACTGGAACTGTCTCATTACCAACTTCTTTCTCCCTTATTTCCACTGCCTCTATCATACCCTCAAGCCGGCCCAATTCCCTTTCCACAGAATTACGACTGATACGCAAATCATTTATATTTTTTTCTTTGTCAGAAATTTCTTTTTTCTGCTCAAAAATATCATTTTTTAATTTCACTGACCTAGAATCTTCCGGCTTATCTGAAAATTCTTTTTTGATTTTTAAAAATTCTTTCTCTGTCTCATTTTTATCTTTCTTTATCTTGTCCTCCTCTTTTTTTAAATAATGGGACTCATTAGAAAAATATTCGATATAAAAATTCTTCAGATTCTCTCTCAGGCCTGAAAATTCCTCCGCCTTAACCACCTGCTTTTTTAAAAATTTCAGATGCGGCTGGATTTCTTTTCTTAAAGCCTCCACTTGATTCATATTCTCTTTTGTTCTCTCTAGTTTCCTCTCTGCTTCTGATTTCTTCAGTTGATAAATTTTAAGGCCAAGCGCATCCTCTATCATCTGACGCCTTTCAACCATAGAGGCATTGAGTATCCTGTCTGCCTCGCCCTGGCTTATAATATGATGACTGGAAGTACCCAAGCCGACCCTGCTTAATAATTCCACAATATCTTTTAATCTCACTTGCGAATTATTTATATAATAATCATTAATGCCGTCTCTAAAAATCTTTCTTGTTATAGAAACCTCGTCGTAATCAATAGGCAGAATTTTCTTTCTATTATCAAAAATCAAGGAGACCGAGGCCTTGCCAAGGCGTGGAGCTGTTTGCGAACCGTTAAAAATAAGGTCTTCTCCCTTTTTACCACGCAAACTTTTCATTGATTGCTCGCCTAAAACCCATCTCATTGCTTCTGCCACATTGGACTTGCCTGAGCCATTAGGTCCCACTATGGCGGAAATAGGAACGGAAAACTCAAGCTTTATAGGCTTGGCAAATGACTTAAAACCGGATAGTTCTAGACGCTTTAAACGCATAAAAAATTGATGTAATAATTTTACATCAATTCAGTAAAAATAAAAAGAGGAAAAAATAATCAGGTATAAAATTATTATTGTTTAACTATTTTAATCCTCCCAGTTTTTGGATTTAAGGCCATGGCGGGCGGCATTTTGCTCTGCCTCCTGCTTAGAAGATCCTTTGCCTTCGGCAATCAATTCCTCTTTCAGATAAACGCCAACAATGAATATTTTGTCATGGTCAGGCCCAAATTCATCCAATACTTTGTAAGACGGCGTGATATCCTCAAACTCCTGCGCCTTTTCCTGAAACAGACTCTTTGAATCTATCCATAATTTTTTTTCCATGACTTCGTCTATTTTTTTGAAGAGAAATTTTTTAAGGAATGAGAATGCCGCGTCATAATCGCGATCTAAATATATAGCGCCCACTAATGCCTCAAAAGCATTTGCCAGAATATACTGCCTTGCTTTGCCTTTGTCTTTTTTCTCGCCCCTTGAGAGAAGAAGATATTCCTCCATTCCGATTTCATTCGCCACTTCATAAAGCATATTGGCATTAACAAGCGCGGCGCGGTAACTTGTTAGATCTCCTTCTGCTTTGTCCGGATATTTTTTATATAAGTATTCCGTAATAATCAATTCCAAAACAGCATCGCCCAAAAATTCCTGCCTCTCATTATGCTCTAACCCCTCTGAAGGATTCTCATTTATATATGAGCGGTGCGTAAACGCCTGTATAAGTAATTTTTTATCTTTAAAATTTATTTTTATTTTGTTTTCAAAATTTTCAAAATTTTTCATTTCCTTTTAGTAAGTACTTTAACTGCTCTGGTGATTATCGGCCGGATATCATCATATATTTTAAGACCTGCAATTTCATCTAAAGTAAACCATCTGGCGTCATCTAATCCACCTGTTTCTTTGAGTTTAATATTCTTATCATTAGTTGACGCCAGAAAATATGAGACAATTTTTTTAATTTTTCCTTTTTCAGGATCTGAAGCCACATAATCATTTGCGCCAAGTTCCTCTTCTAATTTTATATTGATTCCTATCTCCTCTTTTATCTCTCTTATTGTGCAATCTCTCAAATTCTCATTCTCCTCAACATGACCCTTAGAAAGAGTCCAGTAGCCGAAAATATCATGGACGAGCGCGAGCAGTATTTTTTTATTTTCTTTGATATAAACAACGGCTCCGCCGAGTCTTTCTTTTGGCATTTCTTTCTTTTCTTCTTTTTCTCCTCCCACCTCTTTATAAACCGTGCCCAAAACGCCATTTACAAACTTGCCGGATGAATCTCCGCCAAATGTCTTTGCCAGTTCAATTGCCTCATTTATGGCGACTTTTGCCGGCACTTCCTTTTTGTTGCCAAACAAAAGTTCATAAAGCCCTATTCTCAAAACATTTCTGTCTACAATAGATATCTGCTCCAACGGCCACTCAGGCGCGGCTTTCTCTATTATCTTGTCTATTTTATTTCTTTTTTTTAGTGTTCCTTTAGTAAGTGCATAAATAAAATCATTGTTCTCCAAGCCAGGAGCAAACTCACCAATATTATATTTAATAATTCCCTCTATGTCTGATTCATTGCAACCCTTAAAATCCCACTCAAACAGAGATTGCAAAACTATACTTCGCGATAAATGACGGTTCGCCATAAATTAAATTGTAAATTTACTTATTATTTATTTGAAAGACCCGCAGCGTCAAGCGGTTTGTCTTTGGCCTGTTCTGCTTCCTTTTCTTTTAATTCTTTTTCTTTCTTCTTTTTTTCTTTTTTGTTTAATTTCTTGAGAACATCTATAACTTCCCTTCCTGAATAAGTTCCACAATTTGTGCAAACCACATGGGGCATAACTGATTCTCCGCATTTCTTGCAATTAATAAATCGCGCAGCTCTTAAAGCATGGTGCGATCGCCTGTTCCGCGTATGCGCTCTCGTATGTCTCATTCTTACTGTCATCTTGATAATATACATTATCTAAAAATTTTTGCAAAGAAAAAGAAAAACCCTGCCAAAACATCTGACAGGGCCATGATTTCTATTTTATATGCAGGCCTCTGACACGACAAAGGCCATGTTTCTATTTGTCTTGGCTAATTTTTTAATTACTGCGCCAAGACCCTTAAAATGCGAGTAATGGAGTTTTATTTCTCTGGATCCAATTTTTCGCAATTCCAACCATTCAGGAGGACCTGTCTCTCCTAAAAATCCCTCTGTGCGAAGTTCGCAATTTTCCGGGATTTTAATCAAGAAAAAATAATGTGGAAAATATCCGCCTTCTTTTCCTCTCCTTTCTTCGTGGATAAATTCACAACTTTCTATAACGGTGCCTACTTCTTCTTCCCACTCTCTTCGCATTGCCGTAGTTGGATCTTCTCCTTCATTAATGATACCGCCAGGCAACCCATAAGAATTCAGAAATAATCTCTCTTCATCAAAAATACAAATCAAATTTTCTTTTTTTAAATCTATGCATATTCCTGACACTAGTCCGCTCATTAATACCTCCTTTTATTAAATTATTATTTTAATGAAACAATCTGTTTTGTATTATATCAAATAATATTATTTTGTCAAATTTTTTAAAAACGACTTGCGGTGAATTTTTAAGATGCCATGTTTTCTTATTCTTCTATAGTGCAATTTTGTGCCATAACCCTTATGTTTATCAAAATTATATTTTGGAAATTTTTTATGCAATTGTATCATTTTTCTATCTCTTATTGTTTTAGCGATTATTGAAGCGGCGGAAATCAAAGAAATTTTTTCGTCGCCCTTTATAATAGTTTTCTGTTTGTATTTTTCCGGCGCCTTAAGTAAACCGTCAAGCAAAACCAAATTCGGCTTCCTAAATTTTTTGAGTACTCTCTCAACTCCGAGCAAAACAGCCTTCTGAATGCCCATTTTGTCTATTATTTTATGACTCACAAAAACGCAGTGGCACTCAAAATTTTCTCTCAAAATTTTATTCCATTCCTCGCGTTTTTTCGCACTAAGTTTTTTCGAATCTTTAATACCTTCTAAAATTTTTATTTTTGATTTTTTATTTTTGATTTTTGATGCTACTGCACCGATTGCGACAGGCCCTGCCAACGGCCCTCGTCCCGCCTCGTCTATCCCTATAACATTTATCTTTTGATTTTTCCTCTTCATTTTTCTATAATTATACAAGAAAAAAGAACTTTAACTAAGGAGGTGTCGCATTAATTTCAAAGAAATAATAAAGATTTTAATTTATCTCATTGTCATTCCGGGCGCAACAGTTGTTATACCTTTATATTATTTAAGAAAATTAATTAAATATCTTAAAAATCGGAAGAAATAAAAAAGGCGCGCTGATTCAATAACACGCCTTTTATTTTTTATTCTTCTATATCTTCCATCGCTAAAATATCAATCTTTTCTAAGTCTAAACAATTATTAAGAACCTTTAAAAAATCCCTCAAAATTAATTTGATCTTTTCATCTTTTTCGGATCTATCAATTAAATTCTCTAAAAATTCGTTAGTATCTTTGGATTTTTTCCCATACTGGATTTTTAAGTCATCTATCCTCTCTTCAATCTCATCATTGATCATGCCTTTTAATAATAATCTAAATGATTCAGTTTCCTTAAAATAAAGAAATATCTGGCACCTTGCGCAAAGTTCTATTGGGGCATAAATTATTTTCCCCTCAGGATTGCTATATTGACATCTTGAACCATTTATCCAACAGTTACCAATTTTCTTATCTGATATTTCTCTCAAAATCAAATCTTTTGTATTCCCTAAACTATCCAGTATTTTTAAAACTTCCACAGAATCGGAATCTTTCAGAATTTCCTTAAGGAAATCCAGATCATTTGTATTCATAATAATCTTCCTCCTTTATTAAATTTCTATTCAATATCTACTATATTCTTAACATAATAGAAAATTTTTAGCAACTTTTTTACTATAATCTTTTTCTTGTTATAATATATCTATTATGTCTTCAGAATTCGTACATCTTCACGTGCACAGCCATTATTCTTTGCTTGACGGCCTGGCAAAAATTGATGAATTGGTTGACGAGGCCGTAAAAAACAAAATGCCCGCCCTGGCCTTGACTGACCACGGCAACATGTACGGCGCCATTGAATTCTATAAGAAGGCGAAAAAAGCCGGAATAAAACCCATACTGGGAGTGGAAACCTATGTGGCGTTTGAATCCATGCACGACAAACGTCCAGGCATTGACGATAGAAGATACCATCTTATACTTCTGGCCAAAAACGAAAGGGGGTACAAAAATTTGATAGAACTTATTACTCAAAGTTATCTGCAAGGTTTTTATTATAAACCCAGGATAGACAGGGAGCTATTAAAAAAACATTGTGACGGGCTTATAGGCCTTTCCGCATGTATGGCAGGAGAATTGTCCCGCCTCATAGAAAATAAAAAAATAAAAAAGGCTGAAGAAATCGCAAAGGAATATGAAGAAATTTTCGGCAAAGAAAATTTTTATATAGAAATTGGATATCATCCTAATATAGAAAATTACGAAAATATACAAAATGGATTAATTAATATCGCCAAAAAATTAAACATCCCTTTAGTTGCCACTCAAGATGTTCATTATATAAAACCAGAAGATGCCGAGGCTCAAGATCTTCTAATTGCTATACAAACAAACGCAAAACTAACAGACGCCAATAGGCTAACAATGAAAAACGAGAATTTTTCTTTCCGGTCAGGAGAAGAAATGGAAAAATTTTTTAAAGATACTCCAGATGCAATCGAAAATACCAAAAAAATTGCTGATATGTGTAATATAGAGTTGGAACTCGGCAAATGGGTCTTCCCTATCTTTAAAATAGAGGACAAAAAAACTCCGGACGAAAAACTTAAAGAATTAAAAGATGAAGGTTATAAAAAATTATATAGAGAAAAAAATCCCGAAGCTGAAAAAAGAATGGAATACGAGCTTAAGGTTATAAAAGAAAAAGGGTACTCGCCATACTTTTTGGTAGTTGCAGATATTATAAATTGGGCAAGAAAAAACAAAATAATAACAACTACCAGGGGTTCGGCAGCTGGCTCTTTTATTTCATATTTAATAGGCATAACAAATATTGATCCTATAAAATACGAACTGCCCTTTGAAAGATTTTTAAATCCTTACCGCCCTTCTCCCCCTGATATAGATATGGATTTTGCTGATGACCGCAGAGAAGAAATTATAAATTATGTAAAAACAAAATACGGCGAGGACCACGTAGCGCAAATAGGAACTTTTGGAACAATGATGGCGCGCGTTGCCGTAAGAGACATTACCCGCGCCCTTGGAAAACCTTACAGCTTGGGAGACACGATAGCCAAACTTATTCCTTTTGGCTCCCAAGGCTTCCCGATGACAATAAACAACGCCTTAAAAATAACCCCAGAACTTAGAGAAATGTATGAAACAGAAAATGAAGTAAAAGAGATAATTGATCTGGCGAGAAAAATCGAAGGATGCGCAAGACATGTTTCTGTGCATGCAGCAGGAGTTGTCATAAGTCCAACTAAACTAACTGATTTTGTGCCTCTACAGCACGAACCGAACGGAGACAAAATTATCACTCAATATGACATGCATGCTGTTGAAGATACGGGCCTTTTAAAGATGGATTTTCTTGGTATAAAAAATTTGGCTATATTGGGGAACGCAATCCGCCTTGTTAAAAAAATCCACAAAAAAGAAATTGATCTTGAAAATCTTCCTTTGGAGGATAAAAAAACTTTTAACCTGCTTTCCAAAGGAGAAACTATCGGCGTCTTCCAATTAAGCGGGAGCGGGATGACGCGATGGCTAAAGGAATTAAAGCCAAGTAATTTTAACGACATTATGGCAATGATAGCGCTTTTTAGGCCAGGACCAATGGCAAACATTCCAAATTACATAAAACGCAAGCATGGCAAAGAACCGATCGCTTATCTTGATCCACGCTTGGAAAAAATTCTTAAAAAAACTTATGGCGTTGTAACTTATCAAGAGGATGTGCTTTTAATTGCCATTGAACTTGCAGGATACAACTGGGAAAGCGTGGATAAATTCCGAAAAGCAATTGGCAAAAAAATACCCGCTGAAATGGCAAAACAGGAAAAGATATTTATTGAGGGATGCCAGAAACACAGCAACCTCACTCCTGAAAAAGCGGAAGAATTATGGAAACTTTTTGATCCTTTTAAGGGATACGGCTTCAATAAAGCGCATGCTGCCTCTTATGCAAAAGTGGCGTATCAAACCGCCTATATGAAGGCGCATTATCCTGCAGAATTTATGACAGCAGTTTTGACTTCCGATTCCGGTGACACGGAAAAAATCGCTGTATCAATAAATGAATGCAAAAGAATGAACATGCCTGTACTCCCGCCAGATGTAAATGAAAGTTTTGGAGATTTTACAATCGTCAATATTGAAGAAGCAGGCCTGCCTGCCGGCAGGCAGGGAATACGCTTTGGTCTTTGTACTATAAAAAATCTGGGAACAGAAATTGCCGAAGCGATTATTGAAGAAAGAAAAAGAAAAGGGGTTTTTGAATCATTCTCTGATTTTCTTGACCATATCCAGCATAAAAATTTAAATAAAAAATCTTTAGAAGCGTTAATAAAATCAGGCGCCATGGACGCATTAGGAGAAAGAAACCAAATACTTGTTAATATAGACGATGCCCTAGATTATAATCGCCAGGCAGTAAAATCAAAACAAAATCAAAGTTCTCTGTTCTCTCTTATGCAAGATAAGACCTCCATACCCAATCTCAATCTCAAAAAAACAGAACCAGCCACACAGGAAGAAAAATTAATGTGGGAAAAAGAATTATTAGGATTGTATATTTCCGGACACCCGCTGAACAAATTTAAGGATAAAATGGAGAAAATAAAAACAAAAATAAGCGACGCGAAAAAACTGCCGAATAACATACCTGTTGTTACTGCTGGCATGATAGAAGAAATAAGAAAAGTAATGACAAAAAAGAACGAACCCATGCTCTTTATAAAACTATCGGATTTTACAGACAGTATTGAGATGGTGATATTTCCAAGAAAATTGAATGATTACGGCAATATGATACGGGAAGGAAATTGTATTGGAGTAAGAGGAAAAATATCTATACGCAACAACGAACCGTCAATAATCGTGGAGGAAATGAAAGAGATGAATACCGTCTGATGGATAACGAATTAAAAATAAAACGGCGGGAGCTATGCTCCCGCCTCAACTATTTCTCTTAATTTTTCTGCAATAAAATTTCGTTCTCTTTGTGTCCGTTTCTTATGTTTTCTCAATATTGGCTTTCTTCCTCTTTTGCCGTGACTGTCAGGCAAAAATTTCAACTTTCGTTCAATATTTAATTCTTTTGCAAGAGAAAACGGAACAAAAAATGCCGGTATTTTTTTAATTTCAAAATCTTCTTTATTAACAGAAATTTCACGCGGTTTTAAATCTTCTTCTGTCGGCTCTATTAGCCAATCTGAATTTTCATCTGAATCATCTGTAATTAAATCTTTAATATCAACAAAGAGAGAAAATTTTTTATCAAAAACATTTATTCCATCTTTTTCTGCCATAATAAGTCTCCGAAGCGGATCAAGGGACACTTCAGAAATCAAACTATCTGGGGGTTTTTTAATCTTATGCAATTGCCCCTTTAATCTCCTTTGCTCAAAAAGATCTTCTTCAAAATCATACGAAATTTCTCCGAATTTTTCCCACGGCATAATTTCTCCTTTCATTAAAACCGTTGAAAATTAATAAAAGAACAACTATTTATTTAGATCTCTAAGAAATATAATACACTATGGGAGCGAAAAAGTCAAATTGATGTGGATAAATCACTGTGCATTACATCACTGTGCATCACTGAGTCATGCACATTGCATTATCACCTATTTGTGGCGATCGCAAATATAGGTGATACCTTAAATGAAAGTTAAAAGAGCTGGAATATATCCAGCCCTTTATAGCATCAAACATAATTATAGAGACTGTGTAAGCCATGACTTTGTGATTGTCTGTTTTATATCTTTTAGAAAGTCTTTCTTCTCTTTCTCCGGTAAAACTGACACAATACCGCAAATAGAACAGTTTTTTGGCTTTATTATCTCTTGAAATTTCCATTCCAAGAGAAGTGTATATATTGTTACATCTATAATATGTCCTTCTGTCTCAAAATCCGATTTAGTATCACAGAATGGGCACAGAAACACAACATGAATTACCAAAGCATTTCCTGCCATTTCTGCCTTTCGTACTACAGGCCACCATTTTTCATAATTCATAAAAACACCTCCTTTTCTTTTATAAGTTTTCTATATACAACCTATCATAAATACTTTTTTTAGTCAAAAGTATGTGTTATATTATTATTATGCAAAAAATTGAGAATATCCGACATTCACTAGCGCATTTGCTGGCAATGGCAGTTTTGGAAAAATTTCCTGAGGCAAAATTAGGCATCGGCCCGATTATAGAAAACGGATTTTATTATGATTTTGGCGATATTTCTATTTCTCCTAAAGACCTGCCAAAATTAGAGAAAAAAATAAAAGATTTAATAAAAAAAGACATAAAATTTGAAAAAGAAGAAGTTGACGCAAAAAAAGCAAAAGATACTTTTACTAATCAGCCATATAAAATTGAATTAATAAATGAACTCAAAGAAAAACCGACAATTTATAAATCCGGCAATTTTACCGACCTCTGCGCCGGACCGCATGTAAAATCAACAAAAGAGATAAATCCAGACGCATTTAAACTCACAAAAATCGCCGGCGCTTATTGGAGAGGCAGCGAGAAAAGTCCCATGCTCACAAGAATCTATGGCCTTGCTTTTGAAACAAAAAAAGAACTTGGTGAGTATCTAAAGATTTTAGAAGAGGCGGAAAAAAGAGATCATAGAAAAATCGGAAAGGAATTAGATCTTTTTTCTTTCCATGAGGAAGGGCCTGGTTTTCCCTTCTGGCATCCAAAAGGAACAATTCTTTACAATCAACTTGAAGATTATATAAGAAAAGAGAATGAAAAAAGAGGATACAACGAAATAATGACTCCCATAATCTTGAATAAAAAATTATGGGAGACATCAGGACATTGGGAAAAATTCAAGGAGGACATGTATTTCTGCGAAATAGATAAGCAGGAATTTGCCATAAAACCAATGAACTGCCCTGGCGGCCTGCTTATATACAAAGAGGACATGCGTTCATATAAAGATTTGCCCATGAGATTTTCTGAATTCGGACTAGTGCATAGACACGAATTATCCGGCGTGCTTCATGGCCTTTTCCGCGTCCGATCATTTATTCAGGACGATGCCCACTCATTCTGCGCGCCAAACCAATTAAACGAAGAGATTATTGGCATGGTTGATTATGCCATTGATGTGTATAGAAAATTCGGATTTGACAAGTATGAAATATTTATTGCCACCAGACCGGAAAAATATATTGGCGAAGAAAAAGTTTGGGAAAGAGCGACTGATTCTCTAAAGAATGCGCTTAATCAAAAAAAGATAAATTATAAAATCAAAGAAGGCGAAGGGGCATTTTACGGGCCAAAAATAGAGTTTAATATAGAAGACGCCATAAATAGAAACTGGCAATTGGGCACAATACAAGTTGATTTTTCCATGCCCCAAAGATTTGAGGCCTTTTATATAGATGATAAAGGAAAAAAACAAACTCCGGTTATGATACATCGGGCAATACTCGGCTCTTTGGAAAGATTTATTGGGATTTTGATTGAGCATTATGCCGGTGCCTTTCCCTTCTGGCTCTCGCCCGTGCAAACGCAGATAATTCCCGTTAGTGAAAAATTCAATGATTATGGGGAAAAGGTTTTAAATGAATTAAAAGAAAACAACATCCGCGCAGAAATAGACAAAAACAACGAGACATTAGGCAAAAGAATTCGCAACGCTGAAATGCAAAAGATTCCATACATCTTGGCAGTGGGAGAAAAAGAAAAAAATGATAAAACTGTTACAGTACGAGAGAGAAACAAAGAAAAACAGGAAACCGCAAAATTAGACGAATTTATAAAAAAGATAAAAAAAGAGTCATGATACCATCAACGCACATGTTGGCTGGCGCAGTGATAGGAAGAAATATTAGTAATCCTGTAATTATTGTTTTCTTGTCTCTGATTATTCATTTCATAATGGACACTTTCCGCCATGGGGATTATCTAAATCATAATTCAACTATAAAAGATGTCATCCGGAGAGTTGGCCTTGATTTTTCTATTGGGTTTTCAATTATAATTCTCTATTTTTACTTCAATAGTCCAGAATGGATAATTATTAGAAATATTTCTATAGGTATATTTGCTTCGCTTTTCCCAGATTTGTTATCTTTTATGTACTTAAAATTAAATTTAAAATCTCTTAAAAAAATTTTTGATTTTCATATATGGATTCACCGCCTTTTTGTAACGCCAAAAGAAAAGCAATGGAGATTAATAGACGCCAAAAATGATATCGTTTTCTCAGTCTTATTTATAATAATTCTTTTCTTCCTGAAGATATAGATCCTATACATCCAAATTTTGCACTGCTTTTGCGTGCGTCTGAATAAATATCTTGCGTGGTTCAACTTCTTTGCCCATTAAAATATCAAAAATCTTGTCTGCCTCTTCCACATCCTCAATTGTCACCTTCTTCAACATTCTCCTTGCCGGATCCATGGTTGTTTCCCATAATTGCTCTGGGTTCATCTCTCCCAAACCCTTATACCTCTGCACGCCTTGACTCTCTTCTTTCCCAACAATCTTATTTTTCTCTTCCTCACTATAAGCATAATGAATTTCCTTTCCTTTTTGGATTCTAAAGAGTGGCGGAAGCGCAATATAAAGATATCCTTGTTCAATAATCGGCTTAAAATATCTGTAAAAAAGAGTGAGGATAAGTGTACGAATGTGCGAACCGTCAACGTCAGCATCAGTGGCAATTATTATTTTATGATATCGGATTTTATTTATATTAAATTCATCAGCAATTGCTGTGCCAAGAGCGACAATAAGCGCCTTTATCTCGTTTGATGCCAACATCTTGTCTATTCTTACTCTTTCAACGTTTAAAATCTTTCCTTTCAACGGAAGTATTGCCTGAATCCTTCTATCTCTGCCTTGCTTACTTGAACCGCCCGCTGAATCTCCCTCAACAATGAATAATTCCGACTCTGAGGGATCTTTGGATTGGCAATCAGCCAATTTTCCCGGCAAGGTTAGACCCTCTAAAATTCCTTTTCTTAAAACGCTTTCTTTGGCTGCTTTGGCTGCTTTTCTTGCTTTGAGAGCTAGAACAACTTTTCCAATTATTGCCCGGGCGTCACTTGGATTTTCTTCCAGAAAATTGGAAAAAGTCTCGCCAAAAACTGATTCTGTAATTGTCCTCGCTTCAGGACTGCCTAATTTTACCTTTGTCTGACCCTCAAATTGCGGATCCCTCAATTCAACAGCTACCATAACTGTTAACCCTTCTCTTACATCATCTCCTGTAAATTTATCCTCTTCTGATTTTATAAATCCGTTCTTTTTTGAATAATCATTGAGAGACCTGGTAAGCGCGGAACGAAAACCAGTAAGGTGCATTCCGCCCTCAGGCGTGTAAATATTATTAGCAAAACTCATTTCTTTAATAATGATGTCGGAGATATACTGAAGAGCTATTTTAACATTTATCCCTCCTTGCTCTTTCTCGCAATAAAAAATTTTATCGTGAATTACTTCCTCATCTTTATTAAGATGTTTCACTAAAGAAACAATTCCGCCTTCAAAATAATATGTCTGGGATTCTACAAGAAGCCTTAGTTCATTAAAAAATAAAACTTTGGAATCATCTATTTTCCCTTCGTATTCGCGTGCGTCAATTATTCTAACTTTTAATCCTTTTACTAAATACGCCTGCTGACGCAAATGATCTAAAATCCTCTTCCAGTCAAATTTTATTTCGTTAAAAATCTCCGGATCAGGTTCAAAACTAACAACAGTGCCATGAAATTTACTTGGAGCGATTCTTTTAACTTTAGAATGTGGTTTGCCTCTTTTGTATTCCTGTACAAATTTACCCCCATCACGATGCACTTCTGCCTTCATCCAGATTGAAAGAGCATTGACAACAGAGACGCCAACACCATGGAGACCTCCGGCTATTTTGTATGACTCTCCTCCAAATTTACCTCCTGCATGAAGCGTAGTCATGACAGTTTCTAGAGCCGAAACTTTTGTCTGCTTATGAATCTCAACCGGAATACCTCGACCGTTATCCGCAACTCTTATTTTATTTTCAGGCAAAAGCACAACTTCAACCTCATTGGCAAAAGCGCCCATAGCCTCATCGCGTCCATTATCAAAAACTTCCCATATCAAATGATGAAGGCCATCCGGCCCTGTGGAACCAATGTACATACCAGGTCTTTTCCTTACCGGTTCAAGGCCTTCCAGCACATAAATATCTTTGGCTGTATAGCCGTTATTTGTATTATTAGTCTTTACCATGCTACCTATATTTTATTTTAGCATAAATATTCAAAATAATCTATCAAATTCGCCTCACTTCTCAATTTATGGATTAATTAGCGCAACGACGCCTGCAATTCCCGCTCCGTTTTTCCCCTTATTTTCTCCTGAATTTCGTTTATCTCTTCATTAGTCAAAGTTCTCTCCGGCGACCGGTAAATTATTCTGAAGGTATAACTGATTTTGCCTTCGCCGAATTTTCCCCTGTCTTCGTATTTGTCCACGAGTTTCACTTCCTCCACTAAATTTCCCGCGCAATCCCTGATGATTTCGTAATAACTATTCAGGTTTATATTTTTGTCAATAATAAAAGAAATATCCCTGTAAGTCATGGGAAATTTGCTCATTTCCTTATATTGGCTGTCTAAATTTCTAAACTGGCTCGTTATCCTTCCATCCTTTGACCAAAAAACCCTAATGTCCTGTATATTCATTTTCGCCATTGCGATTCTTTCCAGGCCGCAACCAAAAGCCCATCCGCTGTAAATCTCCGGATCCAAACCTAAATTTTTCAAAACTTGCTTGTGGACGACGCCTGAACCTAAAATCTCCAGCCAATCGTCGCCTCTTTTGATTTCAATCTGAGCGCTCGGATCGGTGAACGGAAAGGAATCCACCAAAATTTTATATTCTACAACATCGCCATAAATATTTTTTGCGATGTCAATAAGAACTTTTTTAAGATCATCCAATTCTATAGTTTTTATCTTTTTGTCGGCGATATAAAGCCCGTCTATCTGATGAAAGACTGGAAAATGGCTTCTATCTATCTCATCCTTCCTAAAAACTTTGCCGTAACATAAGCACGCCAAAAATCCGTTCTTTTTCAGTTTTTCAAGATTTTTTTGGTCCAACAAATAAAACGGCCACATTGCCGTCGTGTGCGTGCGCAAAACATGCTCTTTGTCCGTATAATAAGTGTCCGTCTCTTTTCTGCTGGGGTGATCCGCGGGAGTGTTTAAAAGGTCAAAATTATATTCAACGCTAACAATTTCCGGAATTTCAATCACGTCAAAACCCTTGAAAGCCGGCATGCTTAAAATCCTATCAACAACAAATTTGATGGGAGAATTCTCCGTCCGGGATAAATCAGGAAGATTTAATAATTTTTGTATTCTGATGTTATTGATATCGTTGTTCATAAATTTTATTGTATCATAGCGCGCTTTCTATGTTTAGGTGTCACCCAAAAACCCATGTATCTACCAAACATAAGGCGGGTCTGGGCATCAAGGCCAGGAATGGCGCCGAAAAGTGGTATGGTCAAGGGCACTAAGATCCATTGTAAAATCATGTAAAAAACATGGGAACGTTTTTTATACGACGGCCGTTTTGGCAAAAAACTGAAAGAAATAATCACGGACATAATCAGTCCCATCATTGCAACAATCATAATATCTCTTGTCACATTAGGAAGATTGTAGGCAATCAAAGTTTTGTTAAATTTCTGCCCGCCAATCACAAGCGGGAGCCAGCCCAAAAAGAAAATCAGCAAGGGATTAGTTGACAGAGACCAAAATCCTTCAAGTTGATAAAACGACAATCTAATTTTTTTAGCCAAAGGAATTTTTTTATTTTTCAAAAAACCGAACAATATATAAGGAACATTCTCCACTCCCCATGTCCATCTCCTCTGCTGCTTGTAGATATTTTTTGCTGTCTGCCAGAAAGTCGGCGCAAGATTGGCATCCATTGAAACAGGATAAGAAATTGGAATCACCTGATAATCTCCATCAAAATATAAAAGAGAATTCCAAAAGATGCGCGAGTCCTCTGACACAATATTTCTCTGCCAATAGCCAACCTCATACAGCGCCTTAAAACTCATGGAGTGGGAGGAGAAAGTCGCCAGGCGTTCCGGTCTTTCCTGCTGGATCATCTGCCAGAAAGTTCCGGACGTGGCCACGACGCGCGACAATGCCGGCACGTCCCAAATATTGTTATTATAAAGAGGAACGGGCTGGAAAGACGAACGATACGGCTTCTCGCAGGTCAAAAAATGCCAGGTAAGACATAAAAAATATTGCGGATAAACTCTTGTGTCTATGTCAAAAGCAGAAACCAGAATATTTTCATATCTGATCTTATTTTTATCTAAAATCCCTATCCTTCCTACTTCTGCTGCCCAAGAAATATTGGAGCCCTTGCCAGCCATCTCACCTGACAAATCTTTTGGATGTTTTGATAGAATAAAATAGCCAAACTGCTCTTTATATTTTTGCAAAACATCGTTTGCGATTTTTTCCGCTTCTTCTCCCGCGCGCTCCTCATAAGCAAGTACTATTACCATTCTATTTTTATCCCACTTTGCGCTAATCAATGATTCCACGGTCTCTGAAACAACCTCAAAACTCTCTTTATAAAAAGGCAGAATGATTAATTGAAAAATATGATCATATTTTAAATTATTTAATCTTTCCTCCCAATCAATCGAAAGATAGCGCTTCGTTTTCTTCCAACTCGCCCGCAAATGAAAAGAGAGGTAAGCAGTCTTAACCAGCCAATATAAATCAAAGGCGATAATAAAGATAGCGGCCCACAAAGGCCTCTTCCAAGATAAAAACGCAAAAAAAGCAAAAGTCAGCCAAGACAAAAGTCCGGGCATAATTTCCAATAATCTGTAAATTATTCTGTCATTCCCCTCCAAATCACCCGCCCTGCCAACATGGAGATACTTGTAAGACATAATTGCATTATAATCAAAAAAAACGTATAATTCCAAATTATGACAAACTCTGTTTATATTTATGTTTCTTTGAGCGTGGCTATATTGCTTCTGGCAATCTGGATTTTGCTGATAGAACTACGGCTCAAAAAAATATTCCGAGGCAATAAATCAAAAAACCTTGAGGAAATTTTAATCAATCTAAATAATAAGTTAGAAAAATTAAACATCTCAAGAGAAAAAACAGAAAAATATCTAGAGACAGTGGAAAAACGCCTGAAAAAAAGCATACAGAATGTAGGCGTGCTCCGCTTCAACCCCTTTAAAGATTCGGGCTCAAACCAAAGTTTTGCAATTGCCTTTTTAGACGAAAGTGGAGACGGAGTCGTAATTTCAAGTTTATATTCAAGAGAAAAAGTCAGCATATACGCAAAGCCGATAAAAGAATTCCAATCTGAATATTCTTTATCAAAAGAAGAGCGAGAAGCAATAAATAAATCAAAAGAAAATGACTAGTGAAAAAGACAAAAAAATCCCTCGACCGCCAGTGGTGGTTGTAATGGGCCATATTGACCATGGTAAATCAAAACTTCTGGATTATATTAGAAAAAACAATGTTGTGGAAAAAGCCGCCAGTAGCGAGCCTCGCTCTAAATTTATTGATGTTGAAGAGCGGGAAGCAGGTGGCATTACCCAACATATCGGAGCATACGAAGCAGAAGTAAAATGCGACACTGATCATCCGCATAAAACAAGAAAAATCACTTTTCTTGACACGCCAGGCCATGAAGCATTCTCAAAAATGCGCACCAGAGGAGCAAAAATTGCGGATGTGGCAATACTGGTTATTGCCGCTGACGAAGGCATAAAGCCGCAGACAATGGAAGCTTACAATGCAATAAAAAAATCAGACATACCATTTGTCATTGCCTTTAATAAAATGGACAAATCCAATGCTGATCCAGAAAAAGCAAAAGGACAATTAGCAGAACAGCAAATTTTTGTAGAAGGATACGGCGGCACTATCCCACATGCAAACATATCCGCAACAACTGGCCAAGGCATAGACGACCTCCTTGATCTTGCCCTTCTTATGACAGATATGGAAAATTTAACTGCAGACCCGACAGAAAATGCCTCGGGAGTTGTTATAGAGTCGCATCTTGACCCGAAAAGAGGCGTATCCGCAACTCTTCTTATTCAAAACGGAACTATGAAGACTGGAATGTGCGTTGTTTCAGGTAATGCAAAAGCACCAATTAGAATATTTGAAGATTTCCAGGGCAAACCTTTGAAAGAGGCCTCATTCTCCTCTCCTGTCAAAATAATCGGTTTTAACGCATTGCCAGAGGTAGGAGAAAAATTTGAGACCTTTGAAACAAAAAAAGAGGCTGAGTTATGTGTAAAATCGCAACTGCACGAAAAAAGACTCACCCAAATTGACCAGACTGAAAAAGATACAGGTAAAATTATTATTCCCCTTGTGATAAAAGCAGACACAAGCGGTTCTGCAGAAGCATTGGAAAAAGAAATATCCGAACTCTCAGATGAACAAATTATCATAAATATATTGCGCAACGACGTTGGCAACATAAAAGAAGACGATGTCAAACTGGTATCAGGAGCAAAAAATCCTGTCATTCTAGGATTCAATGTAGAGATAGAAGCAACGGCCAAAGAATTGATTGAAAGATTTAAAATTGATTTTTATCTATCCAATATTATATATAAAATAAGCGAATGGCTGGAGGAAAAGATAAAAGAAAAAAAAGCGATGATGCCGCGTGAGGAAATTTGGGGCAAAGTGAGAATTCTTAAAACTTTCAGCAAGGAAAAAAACAAGCAAGTGTTAGGCGGAGAAGTTATTTCCGGCAAGATAATTGAAGGAAAAATCTTCAAAATTAAAAGGAGAGAATCGGAAATAGGTGAAGGAAAAATCTTAGAACTTCAGCAAAACAAGGTAAGAACAAAAGAAGTCAATGAAGGAAACCAATTCGGCGCAATGACTGAATCAAAAATCGAAATAAACAAGGGCGACGAACTTGAAATTATAGAAAAAATAAAATAATATGACCTTAAGGCAGGAAAAAATAAATTCCCTCCTGCAAGAAATAGCAAGCTTATTTATCGGATCGCGAATTGAGTCCTCTTCGCTTATAACGGTAATACGCGCGCAAATATTACCAGACCTAAAATCAGCAAAAATTTTTATAAGCGTGATGCCCGACAATAAAGAAAAGGAAGTGATTGATATCCTAAAAAAGAAAAAAAATGACTTCAAAAATTATTGTAAATCACGGCTCAAAATTAAATTCCTTCCGTCTTTTGATTTTGAGATAGACACTGGCGAAAAAAACAGAGCTAGGATAGACGAACTTTTAAAAAAATGAGGCCGTGGCGGGAATCGAACCCACGTATAAGGGTTTTGCAGACCCTTGCCTTACCACTTGGCTACACGGCCTTATAGATAAAATAGTAAATGATAAAAATATAAAGAGCAAGTTGGTATATTCACCCCGTATAGGTGGTGGGCGAGTGGTGGAATGGTATACACGCAACACTTAAAATGTTGTCCGCGTAAGCGGGTGAGGGTTCGACTCCCTCCTCGCCCACCACCTGTACAGGGAAGGCCACGCACATTTTCCCGCCCATAGTCTCGCCCCGCCTAGCGGCCTAAGCGTAGCGATGCGAACGGGTCAATTGGTAGACCTGCCCGCCATGTCCTACGCTCCGTTAGCTCAGTTGGTAGAGCAGCTCCCTCTTAAGGAGAAGGTCGGGGGTTCGAGACCCTCACGGAGCATAGGCGATGGCAGGGGGCGGGGCATCTCCCTCTTTCATCCCGAGGCTGGTCCGCCTAGGGCGGAAAGGAGAAGGTTCCAGGTTCGATTCCTGGTGGGCGGAAAAAATCGGGCGAGTGGTGAACCTCATAGTATAAAGATCCGCTTTAACTACGGGGCAAGATGGCAGATTTGCCCCGTACAAAATGCTGGGGTGGCGGAATTGGCATACGCGTCAGGCTTAGAACCTGATTCTCGCAAGAGATTGGGAGTTCAAATCTCCCCCCCAGCATTTTGTACGGGGCACGCCATGTTTATGATATAATTTCATAATCGCGGGCATAGTTTAGTGGCAGAATGCGTCCTTGCCAAGGACGAGACCGGAGTTCGACTCTCCGTGCCCGCATAAAAATATTCATTTAAATATAGTAATTAATAATTAACTATCACCTATCTTGCCGATCGGCTAAATATGTGATAGTATGAACTTATAAATTATATCTATAATAAAACTAAAATATGACCAGGATGACAAAAGAAAAAATATCAATAAGAAATGATTATAAAAAAGGAGAACTGGCAAAAGAAATCTTAAAAGGGCTGGCGATAGGCGGGCTGATTATAGCCAGTTTTGCCCTGCCTAATCTGCCACAAGTTTTTTCTCTATTCGGCGTCAAAAACGCAAAAGACAGGTATAGAATAAAAAGAACAATGCGAACACTACAAAAACAAAAATTAATTGAAATTTACGAAAAAGACGACAAAGAAATAATTAAAATAACAGTGAACGGAGAAAAACGTGTCTTAATTTATAAATTTGACGATATAAAAATAACCAGACCAAAAAAATGGGACGGTTCGTGGCGAATCATATCCTTTGACATCCCAGAAAAACACAGAAAAGGAAGGAAGGCGTTAAGTAATAAATTAAACGATATGGAAATTTATCCACTCCAAAAAAGCGTTTTTATATGCCCATTCCCATGTGAAGATGAAATTGATTTTATAAGTGAAATTTTAAATATAAGAAAATATATCCACTTTTTCATTGCGCAAAAAATAGACCCTCGAGACGAAATCATTTTAAAAAATCATTACAACCTATAATTTATCCTTTAGATATTAAATTGTTTTTTCTCTCTTATTCTTAATATCATTCTTACTGTCTTACTCTCACCTATCATTACCTATCGGCAAAATGTGTGATACTTGACAAAGATGTAGATTATAATATATAATATAGGCAGATTAAAGTTATCTTAGATAACTACACCTTAAAAACTATCAATAAAATATAGGAGGGCGTATGGAAAGTTTTTGGATTGGATTAAAAATCGGAAGTATCACGCTTTTGACACTGCTTTCTATGCTTGCGATTGTTGTACTTATATACAATCTGGCAAGATATAATGTATTTTTTACCATTGTTCAAGAAGGAACGGCAAAGGCGATTCTGCGTTTTGGAAAATGCAGAAAAATAGTGATG
This sequence comes from Patescibacteria group bacterium, assembly GCA_038063695.1. Taxonomy (GTDB): domain Bacteria; phylum Patescibacteriota; class Minisyncoccia; order UBA9983; family UBA9983; genus JBBTUP01. The sequence goes on along the minus strand of JBBTUP010000015.1, from coordinate 11,892 downwards.
TCCTACAAAGGGCATTACCTAGATGCAGAATGGAATGTAAAAAAGATTGATGAATCACCATCAGTAGAAGAAAAACTCCTCAGAAAGATCTTGGATTGGATAAAGAAGATAACAGGAGGATTAAAATGGATAGGTATTCCGTTTATAAATAAAGTCCACTTATATCGCTTTGAATGGACATCTTATGAACAAGTAAGAGAAGGCGAAAAAACCATTGAAAAACCAATTACTAAGGAAGAGAAAGACATAAGTTTTATCTTGGTTCAAGATGATGTGTATTTCACTTTTTTGGACAAAGCAGAGACAAAAGGAATGATTCCTGTTGATGTTTCTCTTCTTCTTACTTTGCGGGTCGTAAATCCGTATAAAGCGCTGTTCAGGATACAAAAATGGCTGGAGGCAACTCAAAATAGAGTAAAACCAGCGTACCGATCTTTCACAAGGAAAAAGACATTTGAAGAATTGACTGAGCAAAGAGAAGCAGTTGAAGACGAGGCAAACTCATTCCTAAAAGACAGTCAGGTGGATAATTTTATTAAAGATACTTATGGAGTGGAACTTGTGGCTGTGGAAATGGTAAAGATCGACCCTGCGGGAGAATGGGGAACAAAATTCACCGAAGAAGCCGCCAAAAAATGGTCTGCTGAAAAAGAAAAAGAAAGAATAGAAACATTAGCCGATGCTGATGTAAACAGAATGGAAAGAGTCTATGGAAAAATCACAAGTTACGGCGAACAAGGAATGTATATACGAACTGTAGAAGCAATTGAAAAAACTGGCCAAGGTCCAAGTAATCTTATAATATTCCCATTCGGCTCAATCAAAGATATTATGAAAGGATGGCTTGGTAAAGAAAAAGAGGAGGATAAAAAATGAAAGAAAAAATCAAGAATATCCTCAAGGCACTATATGATCTTATGTGGTTAAACGGAATCTACTTCGTATACTTCGCAATCTCGATCTTTTTCATTATCCTATTGGTAAAAGGAATTCAAGTGTTAATCAATATAGGAAACACGATCTCTGAGATTTCTATTTTTTACACTGCAATAGGTTTCTTAATTCCTTTTTTTCTAATTATTGTCATTCCAATTTCTTTCTTCTTATTTAAAAAATGGAGAAAGACCAGAAAGAAAGAAGGCAAAGAAACTATACTAACAGAAAAGAAGAAGATAAGGATACCGACCATTAGAATAGGAAGAGGTCTTGTAAGATTTATTGTCTTCCTGATATTCCTATCAATTGTATTGGTTGGCTGGTACAGAAGCGAAAAAATTTATAAACACTACCAATACCAAAAATACCAAAAATCAATGCAAACAATGCAAAGATAAAAACTCAAACGGGTGAGCCCAAGGCTCACCCGTTTTTTCTTTCTTCAAGAATAACTTACAAACTGTTAATAAAATTTTGGGTAACATTCATAATTCCCAAAACCGCCAGCATTATAAACAGACCTATCAAACCATACACCAAATGCCTTTTGCCTATTTTAACCTTTTCTTCATTATCCGATCCATAAATCAATTCCACAATCCCCCATATAAAGACAAGAAAAGCAACCGAGATCAAGAACCCTATCAAAGGGTTCAGAATCTGAATGGCTATATTATTAAGAAGATTGTTCATCCAAAAATTGCCGACAGATAATTATATAGTTGGCAAACTTGTAGTACCACCCGTAGTAACACCAAATGTACTAGCAAGGACTGCTACCAATCCCCATACGGCAACCATTACAAAAAGGCCGATTAATCCGTATATGATTAAATTTTTTGCGGTTTTCCTCTTTTCCTCATCACCTCCAGCAGTAATAAATCTTATCACACCATAGAGAAAAACAAGGAAAGCCACGGCCATAGCGATTGTCGTTAAGGTACTGACTAGAGTACTAATAGTACCTAATATACTTCCAAATGTTGTCTGCGCAAAAGCAATAAACGGCAACAAGGCCGCTCCTAAAGGTATTAATTTTTTAATTTTTTGCATATTTTAATAAATTTCTTTAAAATTTATCGACCATTTTTAATAATAAGACATATCAATAATTTATAGCGAGAGTATTGTATTTTGTATGCCAACCGCGATCACTTTGGCGCCAAGCAGAATCGCCGTACCTATAATCGCCCATGTAAAAGTTTTCTTTGCTGTCTTTATTTGTTCTTCATTGCCCCTTGCGCTCACAAACAAAAATCCAGACCATAAAATAAACATAATGGCTATTGGAAAACCAATCGCAAACGCTATATTCGCCAAGGAAGTAATGAGGGCGTTAAACGAACCGGCTGTTAATGGATTGCAGATAGTGTTTGGTTGACACTGCGCCATTACGATTTTTAAAGGCATGACCAATCCTATATTTATAATAAGCCAAATATATGCCTTGGACAAATATATTTTTTTTGTGCTGTGGATAATCATAATGTTAAAATTTATTTTGATAAAAGTTCATTCAGTTTATATGTTGCTGTATAAACAGCCTCTGGAATTTTCTTTTCTCCGCTTGACACTGATTCTATCATATCCTTGAAAATTTCGGAAACTTTCTCCGGCTTTGGTTCCAGCCATGCATGACCCTGCAAAGCAGATTGGTAAAAAATATCAAGATAAGGTTTGTCTTTTTCTAATGGCCCTTCATTAAGCAACTCTCTGGTGGCAGGCATTAAAAAATAAGAATCCGCAAATTGCTCAAGCAATTCCTTGTCTTGCATCTTAGAAACAGTATTGAATGCGCTCAATTTATTCGGCGACATTTTGGAAAAAACAATAGAATGCATCCTGCCAAAAGTGATGTTCGCGCCGATAGCGCCTTCTTTAGGCCTAATTTGAGGCACAGAAACAATGCCAAAATTTAGATGCGGATTTTTTTCCTGAATATCCAGCGCCTCGCTGCTAAACCCAAAATACATTGCCAAAGAACCGTTTGTGAACTTATCCAGAGAATTTTTAAGGGACCTGTTCCACGAATAAATCTGCTTCTTGGAATCTGAGAATTCCGTATAAAATCTTACTGCGTCTTCAATATCGCTGGCGCCAGAAATCTCGTTTTTGTCCCAAACCATTGATTTTTTTTCTGGATCTGCAAGACGATTCATTTTCTGCAACACAAGCATTGAAATAATCTCTTTGGCATTATTTACATTCCTGAATTCACCCATGGAAATTCCGCTCTGATAAATATTACCCGCTGAATCAATCTTTGTAAGCCGGGGAACATAAGAAACAACTTCGTCCCAATACTTGGGTGGCTGAGCAATGCCAGACGAAGAAAAAATATCCCTATTCCAATAAAGCACCATCGGATCTGTCAAAATTGGAATTCCGATTATTCCTTCTTTTATTAACAGCAATTCTGCTTCTTCAATAAAGGTATCTGTAAAATCTTTATAACTCAAGGATTTGTAAGGTATTAATTCAACTTTATTCCTATGATCCCAGATCATATCCTGAGTAATCATCCACATATCAGGAGCATTTCCTGTGAGAAAAGCGTTTGCCAGTTCGTTTTCGTATTTTTCAGAGTCTTTCTTAATGTAATTTATTTTAAAAATTTTCTGATTTTTTGAACTAACCAAGTCAACAAACTTATTAAAACCTTCTTGCTGAATAGTCCCCCATAATTTAAATTCCACAAATTTTTGAGTGGAACCTTTTGGTGAAGGGATAGCCCCCATAAAAGTAAAGAGCGCAATTAAAATAATAACTCCTATTACAGAAAAAGTGATAATTTGAAATTTACTCATTTTTTTCTAATTTTCTAAATAATAATCCGTAATGATTGTCTCCGGTCTCAAAATTTTTATAAAAACTGAAATCGGCTTCTTCAAAAATCTTCGCGGCCTCGCTTGAACTTATCCTTTGGCTGGCAGGCGGGCCAATTTTGCTTTCTGTCATATCCCATTCTATTATAGCAACCTTGCCTGTATTTTTAATTATTCTATATGCCTCTTTAGCAACTGCCTTTTTATCATCAACCTGAAAAAGAATATTTGAAATTATGACAAGGTCAATTAATCCTGAGCCTAAACGCGTGCCCTCATGCAATTCCAAATCAGCCCAAATGATTTCCACGTTGTCTAGACCATTAATCTCGCAACGCGATTTCAACGTCTGGAGCATTTCTTTCTGTATATCTATGGAATAAACTTTGCCCGCCTTTGTGACCAACTTAGCGGCCTCAACTGTATAATGGCCAGTGCCAGACCCAAAATCAGCCACGATCATACCTGGCTCTATGCCTAAATTTTTTACTATTTGCTCGGGACTTACAAACATTAACTTTATTATACTCTAATTGATTCTATTCACCAACACCCAAGAAATCCACATTCACATTAAATATATTATATATGCAGATGTGCGGATGTGCGCCACCGAGTGGCTAACATTCTAATTCAAAATATGATAAAATATTAATATGAGAAAATTTACACCAACAAATAACGAACTTTATCATGTCTTTAATCGTGGGACAGACAAACGTTCTATATTTTTGGATAAGAAAAATTATGAAAGATTTATTGTTAATTTAATTCTTTTTAATACTCAACGACAACCTATCAGTAATCTATCACGCTATAATATTAAATCTGCTTGTAAAAAAATTCCCGATGACCCACTTGTAAAGATACATGCTTTTTGTTTGCTTCCAAATCATTTTCATCTACTCCTTGAACCACTTATTGAAAATGGCATTGCACGCCTTATGCACAAAAACGAAATGGGTTATTCGCATTATTTCAATAAAATCAACTCGCGAAACGGCAACCTGTTTCAAGGATCGTATAAAATATCTCATGTGGATAACGATACTTATAGACTTTATTTGCCTCTCTATATACATTTAAATTCTCTTGAACTTTTAAGTTCCGAAAAGTACTGGAAAGAAAAAGGAGTGAAAAATAAAAAAGACGCGATAAATTTTCTTCGAAATTATCCTTGGTCAAGTTTAAGAGAATATTTAAATACAGATCAAATGCCGTTTGTTAGCCGAGATTTTATAGATGAAATTTATAAAGATAAAAACGAATTAGAAACAGCATTAAAAGACTGGCTTCCAGAATATACATCTAAATGTGCGCCACTCAGTGGCTAACAACTAACAATTTTACTACAAACAAGTAAGCGACGCGATACTATCTCCTGGTTTAAGTTTCATAATTCGCACTCCCTGGGTCTGCCTACCAAGCATTGGAATACCTGAAAGAGAAGTTCTTATAACCTGACCTTTTTTTGATATAGCGATTATCTCTTCAAATTCAGGATTAATAATATATGCTGCTATCAGTTCGCCTGTCTTACTTGTAATTTTTGATGTCTTTATGCCAGAGCCCCCTCTTTTTTGCAGACGATAATTTTTAATATCAGTTTTCTTTCCAAAACCATTCTTGCTCATTGTCAAAAGAGATAATGTTTTCTCGCTTTTCTTTATTGCTCCGGTACCTATCAATTCATCATTCTTTTTCAATCTTATGGCCCTAACTCCTGCTGCAGTTCTTCCCATAATTCTCGCGTCTGATTCCTTAAAACGAATTGACTGTCCTTGTTTTGTGATCAAAATAACATCGTCTCCTTTTGAAACAATGCTTGCCCACATTAATTCATCTCCCTTGCTTAATCTTATAGCAATAATACCACTACTTCTTACGTCTTTAAAACTTGAAAGTGCTACTTTCTTAATTATACCGTTCTTAGTAACCATTATCAAACCTATTGTCTCCTTAGAAGCAAGGCTTCCAAGTGGAAGCCTTGCTTCTAAGTTCTTAGGTATCACAAGCACTGAAGTTACTCTTTCTTCTGAGGAAAGCGAAAGAAAATTAACAATTGATTTACCCTTGCTTGCGCGTTTGCCTTCCGGTATCTCAAACATCTTTGTTTGATAGACTTTGCCTTTATCTGTAAAGAAAAGCAGATCATCATGAGTATTGGCAGTTAAAAAAATCGTTACAAAATCCTCGTCTTTCGTACTCATATCAATAACACCTATTCCGCCCCTTTTTTGTGATTTGTAAAAAGATGGGTCAGAACGCTTGACATAACCGCCCTTCGTAATAACCAGGACGGATTCTTTTTCTGGGACCAGATCTTCAACAGACATTATCTTTGCCATATGCTCCACTATTTTAGTTTTACGCTCGTCGCCATATTTATCTTTAATTTCCGTCAATTCGTCTTTTACAACCTTAAGAATCTTCTTGGGGTCATTAAGCAAGGCCTGAAGATCTTTTATCAATTTTTGTTTTTCTTTTAACTCATCCTCTATTTTTTGCCTTTCTAATCCAGCCAAAGTCTGAAGTTTCATTTCGAGAATGGCTTCTGTCTGTCTGTCTGTGAATTTAAATTTCTCTCTTAATTTAACATGTGCGGCTTCTTTATCTTTGGATGATTTTATTATCTTGATTACCGCGTCTATGCGATCTAAGGCCCTTTTTAGTCCTTCAAGGATATGGGCTCTATCTTGAGCTCTGGCCAGATCAAATTTTGCCCTTCTTTCCACTATAATTTTCCTGTGTTTTATAAATTCGTCCAGTATCATTTTCAGAGTAAGAATCTGCGGCTGAGTGCCGCCATCCACCAGGGCAAGCATATTGAAGTGATACATTTTCTCAAGGTCAATATGCCTGTATAAATTATTCAAAACTTTTTGGGGATTAATTCCTAATTTTAATTCAACAACAATCCTTATTCCTTCCCGGCTTGATTCGTCTCTTATATCTCTTATACCTTCCAGTCTTTTCTCGTTAACTAATTCAGCCATTTTTATAATTAATTCTGATTTATTAACTTGATAAGGTATAGAAGAAATTATTATTTGGAAAGCGCCCTTGCCTGACTCTGTAATCTCCGCCTCACCTCGCGTCACTATACCTCCACGACCTGAAGCGTACGCATGATGAATGTCTTTGGGATTGAAAATAAGCCCGCCCGTAGGAAAATCAGGGCCTTTTATAAATTTCATTAATTCCTCTGTGGTTGCCTTAGGATTATCTGCAAAATAAATAGTAGCATCAACAACTTCGGAAAGATTGTGCGGAGGAATATTAGTAGCCATACCCACGGCAATACCCATACACCCATTTACCAAAAGCTGAGGTATAGCGCTTGGTAAAACTATCGGCTCCTTTAATCTATTGTCATAATTAGGCCTAAAATCAACAGTATCTTTATTAATATCTTTAAGCATTTCATCGGCCATGGCTGTCATTCTTGCTTCTGTATAACGATAAGCAGCAGGCGAATCTCCGTCTATAGAACCCCAGTTTCCTTGACCATCAACTAAAGGATAGCGCATTAAAAAATCTTGAGCCATTCTCGCCATTGCGTCATATAAAGCAATGTCGCCATGCGGATGATATTTGCTTAAAGCATCACCTACAACAGCCGCTGATTTTTTAAATTTTGCGGAATGATTAAGCCCAACCTCATGCATTGTGTAAAGTATTCTCCTATGCACCGGTTTTAGGCCATCTCTGATATCAGGTAGGGCGCGACTCACAATAACAGACATCGCATAGTCCAAATATGATTTTTCCATTTCTGAAGAAATGTTTATTGGAAGTATTTTTTTTTCTTTATCATTTTTATCCATATTTATAATTTATTTTTGAATATTCTCTATATTTTCCTTCACTTTGGAAAAATTATCTTTAAAGACCCTGGAAAAATCGCTCATCATTCCTGAAATTGTCTTTAATGGCCCTAATGAATCATCTTTATCTGTGATATTAGAATTTTTTAAAGAATATTTAAAAAACGTAATCCAAAAAAATATTATAACAGACATCATTATAATCAAACTTATCATCAAAACTCTATAGCGAACGAGTTCTGGTTTTTTACGCAAATTTTCTATTTTATCCATTAAAGACATGGTGTTAAAATTATAGCTTCTCCTTTTTTGTCAGCAATGTCTTTTTTCTTTAAGGTTAGTTTCTCAACCGGCTTGTTTTCACCGTTTCCAAATTCATCCAAAAATTTTTTAAGCGCTTTTTTATCTTTATGATAATGCATCGGTATGATTATCTTGGCTTCTATCTGCGTTGCTATTTGCGCGGCCATTTGAGGGTCCATACTAGGCCCTAAAATAGGCATAAATAAAATATCTATTTCTCTTAAAAATTCTTTTGTCTGGCTGATTAAATTTTTCTCGCCAAAATCTCCCATATGGCAAATCCTGATCCCTTCAACTTCAACAACATAAATAGTATTCATACCCAATTTCTCTCCTGATTCAGAATCATGAAATGATTTTACGCCTTTTATAGAAATTTTCTGAATCTCATAATCGCCTGGACCATCTATAATAAAGGGATATTCAGAATCACCCTTGCCAGGAAGAGTTTCATAGCCATTGTGGTCTTTATGCTGATTGTGGCTGATTAAAACAATATCTGTCTGAAAGCGCGGGATTTTAAGGCCGAAATCCGAAGCAGGAAAATCCTTAGATGGCGGGTCAAAAACCAAAACAGTCTCTCCAGACTGTATTTTAAAGCACGAAATTCCATAATAAGTGATAACCATAAGATAATTATATTATAGCAAAAAAAATAGCAATTTGCAAAAATGTTCAACATTGTTCAACATTCAATGTTGAACAGGTTTCAAATATCCTCAAAATATCTACCTGACCAAGATTTAATAGTATAAAAATAATCTTCTTTTTCAGAATAAAAATCATTAAGCGCACCTTTATTCAAAATCTGCGATACTAAATCCGATGCTTCGCCTCGACTATAAAAAACATAACTAGACCAATTATAGTTCTCAAGAAAATCTCTGGCTTTTTCAAAATCCCTTATCTTTCCTAATCTCCATTCAGGCATAGATAAATCAAGAGGGTTTGCGTGAACATAAGCAATTAAATGTTTAACTTGCGAATCATTATTAACATGAACATTTTTATATCGCGCCATAAAAAGAGATCCCTTGCGATTATTTTTAATATTAAAATATTTAGTATAACTATTCCCTAAGCGTTGCATAAATTTAGAAATTCCATTATCAACCAGTTGCCTTGCAACTATATGAAAATGATTAGGCATCAAACAAAAACAAAGAATTTCCGCCAATGGCTGAGTTTTGTTTTTATTAAAATCTTTGTTTTTACATCTTCTATGTCTATTTTCAGACGACAAATTTATATCATTGCATTCAAAAATCGTTAACAAAAATCGTTCATAATCACGTTTATTTTGAAATATAATCCGATTTTCTGTCCCTTTATTTAAAATATGATATATTTCTCCAGTCACTAACATGTTTTTATTTTATCCTATTCGTGTTCAACATTCAATGTCGAACAAATGCTTGCAAAAAAGGAAATTATCAATATACTTATAAAATATGCTGAAAAATAAGGAAAAAGAGCAAGTTATAATAAAATCCAGCTTAATGGATTTATTGATTAGGAATACTCCAATCAATGTTCCTAAAGTTGACGACTTAGTAGAGGGCACGGTTATTGAACAAAAAAAATCAAACCTTTATGTTGATTTAAAGCCCTTTGGAACAGGTATAATATACGGCAAAGAATTTAATAATGCCAAAGATATTATCAAACTTCTTAAGCCAGAAGATATCATAACCGCAAAAGTGGTGGAACTGCAAAATGAACAAGGATATGTAAGTCTCTCCCTTAAAGAGGCAAAGCAGGACATAGTCTGGACAGAAATAGAGGAAGACCAGAAAAAAGGAACTATATTAAATCTTCTCATCTTTGACGCAAATAAAGGAGGCTTGATTTTAGAATACAAAGGGATCCAGGGATTTCTTCCTGCCTCTCAATTGAAAATAGACCATTACCCAAGAATAGAGGATGGCGATAAGGATAAAATTTTGGATGAATTAAAAAAACTTGTAGGAGGAAAAGTTTCTGTAATCATTATTTCCAGCAATCCTAAAGAGAAAAAACTTATTTTCTCTGAAAAAGAATCTGCTTCAGAAGAAATCAAAAGTATCTTGTCAAAATATAAAGTCGGAGACATTTTAGAGTGCGAGGTGACAGGACTAGTTGATTTTGGCATCTTCGTGAAGATTGAAGAGAGGCTGGAGGGTCTTGTGCATATTTCTGAATTAGACTGGTCGCTTGTTGAAAACCCGGGAGATCTTTTTAAAATCGGACAGAAAATACAAACTCAAATTATAAATATAAAGGACAATAAAATATCCTTATCTGTTAAATCTTTAAAGCCAGACCCGTGGTCTACTGTTTCTGAAAAATATAAAAAGGGAGACATAGTAAAGGGGGTTGTTATAAAATTCAATAAACACGGAGCACTGATAAGTATAGAAGAAGGCGTTGCCGGACTTGTGCACATCTCAGAATTTAAAACAGAAGATGAAATGAGAAAAAAATTAGAACTTGGAAAATCTTATCCATTCCAAATAGTGATATTTGAACCAAAAGAACATAAATTGACTCTTAATTATCTTGAAGAAGGAAAAAATTCCTAATTAAAAAGGCTCATTGCCTTGCTTAAGCCCTCGTCAATAATCACTCTCAAGGCTTGAGAAATCTTATTGGAAACCTTTTTTAATACCTGAATTTCTTTTGGCTTAAAGTTGCCGATTATAAAATCCACCATTTTTTTACCTTCTGGTTTCTTTAACTTGCCAGAAGGCGTACTTGGAGAAATACCTACCCGGATTCTTATAAAATCCTGGGTTTTAATATTCTTTATCACCGACTCCACTCCCTTGTGCCCGCCTGATCCTCTGGCAAAAGATATTTTGAATTTGCCCAAAGGCAAATCAATATCATCATGGATAACTATTAAATTCTGTGTTCTCTTTTTATTAGTTATCAGTGATCTCAAACTTAAGCCGGATTTATTCATATATGTCTCAGGCATTATCAATTCCACATTCTCCTTGCCTGCTTTACCAGAGGCAATAAGGGCATTTAATTTTTTATTTAATTCAAAATCGCCGATTTCTTCCTTTTTATTAAAATTCTCAACAACAATCCGGCCTGTATTATGCCGGCTTATTTTGTACTCCCCTCCCGGATTCCCAAGCCCTATGATGTAATACATAAAAATATTATATAATCATATAAAAAAAAGAAAAGGGCCATTTAGACCCTTCTTATCTCTCCTTTAACCCATTTCCTGTAGCAGTTTCTATTATAAACACTTAGAAGCCTTGCTTCTAAGTGGAATTTACTCCAATAAAAATTTCTCCATTTCCTTTCTTTCTATAATATCTTTCAATGATTCTTCTGCAAATTTTTTATACTCTTCCCTGTTGTTAAATTGATCTAAGATAACATCTTTTTTACAAAAATTATAATTATTGTAATTATTTTTAATATATTCATCCCAACTCGACTTAGAATTAAGACTCCTAAGTTGATGGACTTTATCATTTAAATTTACATAAGCACTGACATGTAATAAAAATTCATTTGAATCTATAAGAACAGCTTTAAATTTTCCTTGAAAAAGGGTGCCGCTACGTTTATGTTTATGATTAAAAAACTTCGTATAACCTGTCCCTAAACGCTGCATAAATTTTTCTATACCACTATCAACAACTTGCTCAAGAATAAAATGATAATGGTTTGGATTTAAACAATAACAAACAAAATTAACTAATTTTTTATCCTTAGAAGCCTTGCTTCTAAGTAAGTTAAAAGAATTCTGATAAATACTCCCTATAGGATCAATAACATTAAATTCATTCATACTCTGAAAAAACCTCGAAATATCATTATGATCTAGAAATATATCACGTTTATCTGTTCCCCGATTAAAAATATGATAGAAATAATTATTAACAAATTTAGTTTTTCTCACGGCCATGTTTTAAATTTTATCAAAACCCCACTTAGAAGCAAGGCTTCTAAGTGGGGTGATTTGCTTAAAATTAAACTATGCTGTATTATTTATGTGA
>JBBTUP010000014.1:0-2400 GCA_038063695.1 Patescibacteria group bacterium | reverse complement strand
CCACTGAGCTATGGGCGCGTTATTATGTTATTTTTACATTTTCTGTGTTAAAATTCAAGGTATGGGCATTATTTCATTAATGTATGATTATTTTTTATGGCATTATAGCGAATCAATAAAAAGTTTTTTCCAGATTTGGCAGAATTTTTTATGGTTTTTTTATAATTTTTTCTCAGTAAATCTACTTTTAAGAACCTTGTTTTCTCCGTGGAAAAGAATTCAGGAAAAGAAAGCGCCCGGATTTGATCCTGGTGAACTGGTTTCCAGATTGATAATGAATACAATGATGCGGTTTGTTGGTTTTCTTCTGCGCTTGATTTTCATAATAATAGGCATTATTTCAGATATTATTGTTTTGGTTGCAGGAATCATTTCTTTAATGGCATGGATTTTTATGCCCTTGATAATTCTAATACTTTTGATTATGGGAATAATTTTTGTAATTAAATAAAAATTAATGAACCCGCAAAATTTTGACATAAGAAAAAGCCGCTTCTATCCGATTTTAGTCATGGAGAATATTTTTTCTCATAAAAGCAGACATAAAATCTTGAATTTTTTATTCATTCTTATAATTCTTTTGGCCATTGTTATTATTGCGGGATATGCAAGTAATTATTTTTCTTTTCTTTTGCCAAAAATTTTCGGATTAATTTTTATTGTTTCAGCAATTTTTTTATGCACGTTTTCTTTAGAGGCTTTTTTCAGGAGTTTTTATTTTAAGAAAAAAATTAGTTTGATTATTCAAGACCCTGATAATTTGGCAGATTATTTTGGTTTTGAGGCCTGTCGCTTGGCGTATAAATCCCCAAATTTAGTGAGAAGTTTTATGACTTCTGATATAGGCAGAATGGCGATGGTTCGCAGTGGGATCAACGCAGAATCTGTAACAGAATTTTTGAAGAAATTTCAAAACCAGAGCCCTATAAGTTTAATGGATATTTTACATGAATCCTTTATTTTGGCGCAGAAAAATAACCACAAAATTATTTTTGTGGAAGATTTGATCGTATCACTTTTTAAAAAAGAAAAAATATTCTCTGATTTTTTGTTTGATTTTGAGATTAAAGAAGAGGAATTAATCGGCATTTTGGAATGGGTTATGCGTTCTTTTGAAAAACAAAAGAAAAAAGAAGCATGGTGGGAGAGGGAAAATCTTGGGCAAATAAGTGGCTTGGCCAAAGATTGGGCTTATGGAGAGACTTATACCTTGGAAAAATACAGCCACGACCTTTTTTATAATGCCGCAGATGCTGAGCCCCTGAGATTGATAGGCAAAGAAGAAGAAATAAGAAAAATAGAGATAATTTTGTCTAGAAGCAAGGGAGCAAATGTTTTAATTGTTGGCGATCCCGGAGTGGGCAGAAAAACTGTTGTTTTGGGATTCGTAAAAATGATAATGACTGGGAAGGCATCGCCTGTCCTTGAATATAAAAGAGTGGTTAAATTGGATACAGATGCGATCATTGCCGCCACAAAACAAAAAGGACAACTTGAAGAATTATTAATAAAAATTTTTAATGAAGCAGTTTCAGCGGGTAATATAATTATTGTTTTTGAAAATTTCCCGGCCTTTCTGAAATCTGCCGAAAATATAGGGACCAACATAGCGTCATTTCTGGAGCCATATTTTAATTCTCCAAATTTACAAACTATTGCGGTTGCTGACATGGGGGAATTCCATAAGATTATGGAACCCGATTCGGCCCTAATGAAATTTTTTGAAAAAATTGAGATTGAGGAGCCAGATGAGAAAAATTCCATAACTATTCTTGAAACGGTGGCTGAAGAGGCAGAGAGAAATTCCGGAATAATTTTTACATACCCGGTGATTAAAGAAATAATTCGCTCTTCCAGTTTATACTTAGTAGAAGGCGCTATGCCGGAGAAAGCCATTGGATTATTGTCCCAGATGATTCCGTTTATAGTTGGGAAACAGGGAGTGACAATAAAAAAAGAAGATGTATTGGAATTTATACGCCTTAAAACAAAAATGCCTGTAGGAGAGATAAAGCCAGAAGAAAAAGAACAATTATTAAATCTGGAGAAATTTATGCATAAGAGGGTTGTTGGTCAGGAGGAGGCCATTACAGCGATTAGTGAGGCAATAAGAAGGGCTAGAACTGAGATTAGGGATACAAAAAAACCAATCGGCTCTTTTCTCTTCCTTGGCCCGACTGGTGTAGGCAAGACAGAAACTGCTAAGGCGCTTGCGCAGGCGTTTTTCAAAGACGAAGAGAATATCGTGCGCTTTGACATGTCAGAATATCAGGCAGATGATGCATTGAATCGGCTCATTGGTTCTTTTGCTGAAAATAAGCCGGGTATACTTGCCAGCAGTTTGCGAGAGAAGCCATATGGTTTGCTTCTCATGGATGAATTTGAAAAGACAAATCCGGA
>JBBTUP010000013.1:0-5834 GCA_038063695.1 Patescibacteria group bacterium | reverse complement strand
GCATTGGTCAGGCATCACCCCCTATACATCCTCTTACGAGTTCGCAGGGAGCTGTGTTTTTGATAAACAGTCGCCAGGGGTACTTTCACTGCGGCCTCGACTTGCGTCGAGGCAGGCCTTATCCCTAAGTTACGGCCGCTTTTTTGCCGAGTTCCTTGGGGAGCATTCACCCGTTCGCCTTGGTCTTCTCGACCCGCCCATCTGTGTCGATTTAGGTACGGTTTCCTTATTTTTTTCCGCCTTGCGGCGGATCCTAGAGATTTTTCTTGGAAGCCTGCTCGCTTAAATTGATTGATCCGTAGATCAATCTTTTTTCAACTCTTGGATTTATGCTTTACGGTTTTACCAATAAAACGTCCTTAAGCCAAAAACGATAATCCAATTAATCGCTCAAACTACTAGACTCCGTCCTCCCGTCGGAAAAATAAGGAAGTCACGGAATATTAACCGTGTGTCCATCGACTGCGGCTTTCGCCATTGCCTTAGGACCGACTAACCCTTGATTGATCAACATTGCCAAGGAAACCTTGGGCTTTCGGCGTCCCGGTAATCTCACCGGGATTGTGGTTACTTGTGCCAACATTCTTACTTCCAAACACTCCATTCCGACTCGCGTCGTAAACTTCATCGCGTTTGGAATACTCTCCTACCGCGAATTTACCCAACACCGAATGTTTAAAAACCTTCAACACTCGGTGTTAAAGCAAATTCGCCCTCACCTTCGGTATTTTGCTTAGCCCCGATTATTTACGGTGCAAAATCTCTTAACGAGTGAGCTGTTACGCACTCTTTAAAAGGTGGCTGCTTCTAAGCCAACTTCCTCGCTGTCAGAGAAATTTCACTTCCTTAAGTGCACTTAGCAAAAATTTTGGGACCTTAGATTGAGATTAGGGCTGTTTCCCTTTTGACCAATGGAGCTTAGCCCCCATGGTCTAACTGCCCTTTCGCTAAAACTTCTGGTATTCGGAGTTTGGTTGGATTGACGAGATTTCTCCCTATTCAATCCATCCAGTAGCTCTACCCCCAGAAAACGAAAAGACGCTAGCCCAAAAGCTATTTCGGAGAGAACCAGCTATTACCAAGTTCGATAAGCTTTTCACTCCTTACCACAGATCATCCGATAGTATTGCACGACTAACCGGTTCGGGCCTCCCCCCGACTTTCGACGGGGTTCACCCTGTCCATGGCAAGATCACTTGGTTTCGGGTCTTATACGTACTACTTTCAAATTGAAAGTAGAATGCAGCAAATAGCCACACTCAACATTCAAATTGAAAACGCGCTTTTAACACTTGGTTTCCCTTTAACTTCTTCCGTTTTTACGGAATTAATTTAGCAATACATATAAACTCGTTGGCTCATTCTTCAATAGGCACGCCGTCACCCCTCGATTGCTCTCGGGGCTCCGACTCCTTGTAGGCATATGGTTTCAGGTTCTATTTCACTCCCCTCACCGGGGTTCTTTTAACCTTTCCCTCGCGGTACTAGTTCACTATCGATCTTGAAGAGTATTTAGTCTTAGGAGTTAGTGCTCCTGGATTCCTCCGAGACATTCGTTTCTCGAAGTACTCAAGAATAGATACAAAAAGTTTATTATGTTTTTCACTTACAGGACTTTTACCTTCTTTGGTTGGGCTTCCCAGCCCATTCTGTTAAACATAATATATGCTCTCTATCAGATTGCTCTGATAAAGTATCTATCTTACAACCCCCCATTTCTAATAAATTAGTTATGAGGTTTAGACTGATTCCTTTTCGCTCGCCGCTACTTAGAAAATCGCATTTGCCTTTTAACTGGCTTTAAAAGTAAAAAACCAGATAAAAAGCAAAGTAAATTGCTTTCTCTTCCTCTAGGTACTAAGATGTTTCAATTCCCTAGGTTCCCGCCCCTCGATTTCTCTCGGGGCAATGCGGGTTTGCCCGCATTGGGTTATCCCATTCGGAGATCTCCGGATCAAAGGTTGCTAGGCACCTCCCCGAAGTTTATCGCAGCCACGCCACGTCCTTCATCGGCTCTTCAAGTCAAGGCATCCACCATACGCCCTTAAATAATTTCCCTATTAGGAAATTTATAAACCTGCCAATTTTGCCTCCAGACCCCATGTCAAAAAGCAAAATTGAGCACCTCGCCATTGATTCAGCAAGGTGCATTTTCTTATTTCATTTTTAATGTCCAGCCGTTCAGGATTTAAAAAAACCGCTCATTCAAGCGGCTAGGCAACAAACGACAAATAAAGAAAATCACCTTTTCCGCTTAAAAATTGGTTTATTTAATACTATATTCATATCGTTATCACATTATATACCCTCCTAAAAACAAGTCAACCCCGTTAGAAGCAAGTTGTCTGTGGACAACTGCCGAAACAAAAGTTTCGGGCTTCTAACGGGGTCAACCCCCACTTTCTTAGAGAAGATGGGGGTTGTGGATAAAACTTTAATGCTATCCCTTGTGTGTTATATCGCTTCTCAATTTTTCTATAAATCTGGAGGCTGCTTCTTTCCCTCCCAAACCAAAAGCAAGACCGCCGGCAATAGCAAGCATAGCCACAAAACCCGTAAATAGAGTTTGAGCAAAAACACCTGCAATGCCTAAATGATACAATGCCACTAATATAGCAAAGATCCAAACTGCCCATTTTGCAATACCACCAAGAAAAGATGCTGACGGAGCAGATATTACCTTGGCAGAGCCAGTAATAAGCCTTTGCATTAAATTAGAAACAAAAGAAGCGATAATCAAAACTAGAATTGCAACTATCACGCTAGGCAAATAACCAAGAACCTGCTGCAGAAAAAAGTTAACCTGGTCTAATTTCAGTATGTCTGCTGAAGTGAGCAAAAATACAATTATAAAAAACCATTTAACTAAAGCGCCTAAGAATTCGCCTGAATCAAGTTTAAATCCTCCTTTTGACAATACCTCTTCCACTCCCGCTGCTTGTAAGGCCTTATCTACCTTTATAGAACGGATTATCTGCATAACGGCTTTGCCAATTACAACTGCTATGATCCATCCAATTATAAATACCAGAAGAGATATAATCAATCTTGGTAGAAATTCTATAACTCCTCCCCAAGTATTTAATAAGGATGTTGCCAATATGTCGCCAAAATTTTGAGACATAATATTTATTATTAAAATTAAAAACTTTTTAACCTCTAAGAATTAGATCGACCTTCTTATAATAATACCAATAAAACAAGGTATTATTAATATGCTCCTTAAAGTCAATGTGGATAATTATTTGGGCGCGAGAGGACTCGAACCTCTGACCTTACGGATGTGAACCGTACGTTCTAACCAGCTGAACTACGCGCCCTAAAAATTATACGCCCAATTTATTTAGCAATTTCTCATGAGAATAATCAAGGACATCGCGGACAAATTTATCGTACATACCATGGCGGTACATAAATTCTTTTGTGGTGAAAAAAGTATACTCAATTTCCTTTCCTATTTCTGCCTCAATATTCTTTAATATTCTTTCCAGTTTTGATTTTTTTAGTGAATCACCCACTAAAAGCATGTCCACCCTGCTATTATCAGTCTGAATAAATATTCCTGAAACAATAATTAATTTCATTCTGCCTGCTGATTGCAATGATTTGGAAAGTTTCTCTTTATTAATCGGCGAAGCATTCAAAACAAGATTTTTAAGCGGAACAAGAAAATGAAAAAGTTCATTTAATTTAAGCCCTTTTATCTTTTTTTTCTTATTCTTGATTTTTCCTTTTTTTATTTTTATCAAGGTGTTTATTGTCTCTGTCTTTTCTTTTATAAAACCGACGCTCTTCAAAAGCAAAATTTCCCGCCGCGCAGTGCCAGACGATATTCTGGCGCGCCGGGAAATTTCCTTAGAAATAAAAAAATTTTCTGGATTAAGGAGAAAAAGACGGATAATCTTGATCCGGCTGGATGAACCGAATAGTTTTTCCAAAACTCCAGACATAATTAGATTTTAACCTATCTATTTCAACTCTACAATAGCGCCTACTCCTTCCAATTTTTTCTTTATTTCATCGGCTGTTTTCTTGTCTACTCCTTCCTTTATCACTGACGGCACTTTGTCAGTAAAATCTTTTGCCTCTTTAAGACCTAGTCCAAGCGACTCTTTCAGGGCCTTGATAACATTTATTTTCTGCTCTCCTACGCTTTTCAATTCAATATTAAAAGAAGTTTTTTCCTCTGCTTCAGCGGCTACTGGAGATGCGCCTGATGCAACTACCGGCGCCATGGCAACAGCCTGAGCAGATACTCCGAATTTTTCTTCTAATAATTTTACCAATTCCGATAAATCAAGAACGCTCATTGATTCTATTTTTTCAACAATGTCTTTGAATTTAGCCGGTATTGCGACTTTTTTGCTTTCTTCACTCATATTACTTTGTTTTTGTTATTTCGTTTAATGTTCTTACAAATTTATTTATAACTCCATTCAAAGTTACGACCGTTCCTTGAATTGGTGAATTAACAACATTTACAAACCGCGCTAATAAAACTTCTTTTGGCGGTATATTAGCAAGCATGATTACTGTTTTCTCGTCAATAAACCTATTTTCAAAAATTCCTCCTGTAAGTTTTATATTTTTTTTGTCAGAAAACTGTTTTAATTCTTTAGCCAACGCAATCGGGTCGCCACTGGAAATTGCCAAAGCAATTTCGCCTTCCAAGGCCGGCATTTCTCCAGTAAATCCGAAACCGTCAAGCGCCTTTTTAATAAGCGTCTTTTTAACAACCATATATTTAGCCCCATTTTTTCTCAAAATTCTCCTCAGTTCAGTAGATTTAGCCACGCTCAAGCCATGAAAATTGATAAATATTAAAACAGCTATCTTTTTAATATTCTCTTTCAAATTTTCCAGTATTTCTGCTTTTTTTTGCTTTGTTATCATACTTGTCCGCCTTAGGCGGAAAAATTAAAACGGCTAAAAGCCGTTCAATAAACATTTCATAACCTGAATAGGACTTACTTGTCTGCCTATCTTCTACGGCTTATATTATTTATCTTAATCTAAGGAATCATAATTGTCAAGCAGATATTTCAAATCCTGCGATGAATCAGGATTGAACTCAATTCCCTTTTTTAAAATTTCTTTTGCCTTATCATCATCTTTTATAACATAACGATAAAAATCATAAAGATTTCTGTAAAGAGAATTATTTTTAAGATCATTTTCTAAGGCTTTTAAAAAATTTTCTTCTGCCTTTTTGTTGTCTTTTAAATAATAAGCGTACAGATCGCCCAAGTTATTGAAAGGAGTTGAACTCTCAAGCCTGATTTTGCCGGCATACTCCCAAACTTCTTTTGCGCCTTCATAATCTCCTATCAATTTATAATAAACTCCTAAAACAAGCCATTGATCGAATAAATCAGGATTTTCTTTTAATTTTTTTAAGGCCTCATTAATTTTATCTTTTGCCCTATTAACAGTTTCTTCCGGCAAATTATCAACTAAAACATTTATTGATCTGTTAAGATCGGGCGCCACAATGTCTTCTTTTACAACAAGTGCGC
Source organism: Patescibacteria group bacterium (assembly GCA_038063695.1). GTDB lineage: Bacteria > Patescibacteriota > Minisyncoccia > UBA9983 > UBA9983 > JBBTUP01. The sequence goes on along the minus strand of JBBTUP010000013.1, from coordinate 318 downwards.
ATTCAGATGAAGTGCTTGGTTCATCGCAAATATTTGTATTTTGAGAAATGTTAGCCACCGAGTGGCGCACATTTGCATTTTTATTTAAATCGCGGTAGATGTAATAGCCGACGCCTGAAGCCAACAATAAAATTATGATTATAAAAATGATTTTATTACGCATTTTGATATTTTAGCAATTTTTTCAATAAAACAAAACCCCCACCTTTTTATAAAAAGGTGGGGGTAATTTGCCAGAGTTCACAAGTTCTTTCTGTTTAAGAAAGAAAACTCTTAAGATTACTGAGACAATGTCTCTGTAATAGAATCTGATGTCAT
>JBBTUP010000012.1:0-4167 GCA_038063695.1 Patescibacteria group bacterium | reverse complement strand
ATTTTTTTGGTCATTATATTTTATTTATTTTTACTTATAAATATCTTTTCTATTACCAACGGCTATAATGATTATCTTTCCATTAATTATATCAAAAATTATGCGATAATCACCGATTCGAAATCTATATTGACCTATCTCATCTGTCAATTTTGTAGCATATTTAAAAGGACTAAGAGAATATAATATTAACTTTTCTTTTAAACGAACTTGAGTATTTTTAGAAAGCTTTTTCCAATCTCGCCACGCTCCCGGAGTAAAAGCTATTTTCATAATAAATTAACGAAACGGATAAATTAGTTTGCCTTTTAATATATCCTTTCTCGCTTGTTTAATTTTTTGCAGATATTTTTTTGAAGACAAGGCTTCTTGATTTTCTATATAATCCTCCATCTTTTTCCATATTTTTAAGGGCACTAAAACTACCGGATCTTTGTCAATCTTTATTATTTTAGATTTTTCAATTATTGAAATCTTATTCATTATTTCAAATATACACCTATATAGGCAGCTTGTCTATGTCTTCATCTTTTACCAGATCTAAATTATCATCTAATGCCTCGTCAAAAAGAAGCCCGGAATCGCTTTCCGTGTTTTCTTCCTTAAACGGCCCAAATAATTCTTCAAAACCTTCTGGCATACTATAATAATTATATATTATTTATTCTTGCCTTCTATTATGGTTTGCGCAATATTCTGCGGCACTACTGCATAGTGGTCAAATTCCATGGTATAACTGCCCCTGCCTTCTGTCATAGAACGGAGCGATGTCACATATCCGAACATTTCTGATAGAGGAACTTTCGCATCCACAACTTTCAAATTCATGCGGGCCGACATATTTTCAATCTGCCCCCGCTTAGAACTCAAGTTCCCAGTAATATCCCCTAAAAACTTTTCCGGTATAACAACTTCCACTTTCATAATCGGCTCAAGCAAAACCGGCTTAGCCCTTTTAACCGCTTCCTGAAGCGCCATTGAACCGGCGATTTTAAAGGCTGCCTCGGATGAATCTACTTCATGATAGGAACCGTCGTATAATTCAACCGACATATCAACTAAAAGATACCCTGCCAAAACGCCCCTTTCCGTCGCTTCTTTTATTCCTTTTTCAATTGGCGTGATAAACTCCTGCGGGATAATACCTCCTTTAATCGAATTAATAAATTCATAGCCAGCACCGCGTTCTTTTGGCGCTATTCTTATTTTTACATGACCATATTGTCCTCTGCCTCCTGATTGCCTTATATATTTACCCTCTGCCTCAGCATTGGTGGTGATAGTCTCCTTATAAGCAACTTGGGGCTTGCCCACATTTGCCTCAACTTTAAACTCTCTTTTCATTCTGTCCACAATAATTTCCAAATGCAATTCGCCCATGCCCGAAATAATTATTTCCATTGTCTCTTGGTCGGATTTTATTCTAAAAGTCGGGTCCTCATCTGATAAACGTCTCAATGCAATGCCCATTCTCTCCTGGTCTGCTTTAGTTTTCGGTTCAATGCGCAAAGACACAACCGGTTCTGGAAATTCTATCTTCTCCAAAATAATCGGCCTGTCTATGTCACATAAAGTATCTCCCGTTCTCGTATCTTTAAGTCCCACTATGGCTCCAATTTCTCCAGCATAAACTTCTTTGACTTCTTCTCTGGAATTGGCATGCATGCGCAAAATTCTTCCCACTCTTTCTTTATTGCCCGTAGAACTATTAAAGACATATGACCCAGCAGCTAAGGTTCCTGAATAAACTCTAAAATATGTGAGTTGGCCAACATAAGAATCAGTCTGCAACTTAAAAGCCAGAGCAGCAAACGGCGCGCTATCGTTTAATTCTCTTGTTATTTCCTCGTTTGTTTTTAAATCAAAACCTTTGACGGGAGGCAAGTCCGCAGGGCTTGGCAGATAATCTACCGCAGCGTCCAAAACTAATTGCACTCCCTTATTCTTAAGCGCTGATCCACAAAATACTGGAATCAATTTATATTCAATCACTGCCTTTCGTAAGGCTGTTTTTAATTCGTCTATGGAAATTTCTTTTCCTTCCAAATATTTTTCTGTCAAAATATCATCTGTTCCCGCAATCTTTTCCACCAATTCATAACGAAGTTTATCCGCCTCTTTTTTAAAATTTTCTGGAATGTCGCTTTCTATTATTTTTTCTCCGTGTTCACCTTCAAAATAGAATGATTTTCTTTCCAACAAATCTATAACCCCTTCAAAATTTTCTTCAAGCCCAATAGGTATCTGTATTTTTAAGGCATTAGGCGTTAAACGTTCCAATATTGAATTAAAACTTGCATTAAAATTAGCGCCCATTCTGTCCAGTTTATTTATAAAACAGATTCTCGGCACTTTATACTTGTCTGCCTGACGCCAGACAGTTTCTGATTGGGGTTCAACGCCTGCCACGCCGTCAAACACAACGACTGCGCCGTCCAAAACTCGCAAAGATCTCTCTACTTCAACAGTAAAATCAACATGGCCCGGAGTATCTATAATATTTATGCGGTGTTCAAAATTTTTATCTCCTTTTCTATAAGTAGGAATCCAAAAACAAGTTGTGGCAGCAGATGTAATAGTAATACCTCGTTCTCTTTCTTGTTCCATCCAATCCATTATTGCTTCCCCTTCATGCACTTCGCCTATTTTATGGGAAACTCCGGTATAAAAAAGAACCCGCTCTGAAACGGTTGTCTTCCCTGCGTCTATATGGGCAATAATTCCAATATCTCTAGTTTTTTCAATAGGATAAATTCGCATAATCTCAAAGATTAAATCTCAAATCTAAAATCTTCATCTAAAAATTCAAATCTTATTTTTGTTTTTCATAGTAATAATACTTTTTCCTAAAATTTTTGCAATTTCGATCGTCTCTGCTAATAATTTTTCTGCCTCCTCTTTATTTATTTTGTCAGCATCTCTTATCAAGCTAATCCATAATTTTGATTCATTCGCTGACTTTAACGCATGAGTATAAAAATTTATATAATCTTTCTTTGAACTTGCTGATTGTGCTTCTATAATATTTGCTGATACCGATGTTCCGCTTCTTATTAATTGTTTTGCTAAAACTTGCGAAGCCGTATCTTTCGGCAATTTTCAACAAATTTAACAATATCTAACGCATATTTATAAATTCTTTTATTAAATTCGGCTTTGTAATTATTCATTTATTTTTCTAATTTCTAATCAGATTTGAGATTTTACATTTGAGATTTCAGATTGAGTCGCCCTTGGTGACGAACTTACCAAGCAAAATGCGCAAAAGCCTTATTGGCCTCAGCCATCTTGTGCATATTTTCTCTTTTCTTTATAGCAGATCCTTCATTTTTAGAAGCAGCGATTAATTCTTCAGACAGACGACTGGCCATATTTTTCCCCTTTTTAGATCTCGCTCCTTCCAATATCCATCTCATTGCCAAAGCCACTCTTCTTCCCGGGCTGACCTCCCTAGGAACCTGATAATTCGCGCCTCCGACCCTTCTTGACCGCACTTCCAAAAGAGGAGATGTGTTCTGTATTGCCTTTTCAAAAACTTCAATTGGCTCTGATTTAGTTTTATTTTTTATTTCTTCCAAAACATCATACATTATCTTTCTGGCCGTAGATTTTTTCCCTGATTTCATAATATTGTTTATAAACCTCTCCACTGTCAGAGAGTTATATATAAAATCGGGTTTTATTTCTATTTTCTTTTTGATTTTTCTTCTCATTGTTTAAATAATTACTTCTTCGGACGCTTTGCGCCATATTTGCTTCTTTGTTGTTTTCTGCCCTCAACACCAGATGTATCAAGTATGCCTCGCACAATATGGTAACGGACGCCTGGTAAATCCTTGACTCTGCCGCCCCTTATGATAACCACTGAGTGCTCCTGCAAATTGTGGCCGATCCCAGGAATATAAGCGGTAACTTCCATGCCGTTTGTCAATCTTACTCTTGCCACTTTTCTTAAGGCAGAATTTGGTTTTTTAGGTGTGACAGTTTTAACATTAATGCAGACTCCTCTTTTAAAAGGAGATGCATATGGAACAGGCCTGTTTTTCAAAACATTAAAACCGCGCTGAAGCGCCACTGCTTTTGATTTCTTTCTTACGCTTTTTCTCGGTTTTTTAATTAATTGATTTATTGTTACCACGTATTAAAGATTAGCAAAAATAAAAAAAA
>JBBTUP010000011.1:0-1529 GCA_038063695.1 Patescibacteria group bacterium | reverse complement strand
AAGAAAAAAACTGGCAGGAAGCAGACAAATTGCGCGAAAAAATAAAAAATCTCGGCTACGAAATTGAAGATACGTTAAAGGGATATGAATTAAAGAAAAAATAAAAAGGCGGATTGATGTTATCGCACCGCCAAATAATTACTAATTACAACCAAAAGTTGCCTTTGGCCCAATGGATAAAAAGTGGCTCCTGTATCGTTTTTTTGATTGCTTCCTCGATGGACACTGTATTAACTTTCTCAGTTAAATCAACTTCTATTTTATCTTTTTCATCTTTCACTACAATAAATTTGATTGTCATCTTACTTATCCTCCTTTCTTTCTTAAAGATTTTTAAGGTTTTTTGTTGATTAAGTCCGCTATAATATTAGCATATTACACCCTATCTTGTCAAGTTTTTGTAGTAATTCCAATCTATTATATCTATTGTGGATAAATTAGCCGATCGGCTATTTTCTCCACTATAGATTTATAGTATAATTTTATTAATATGCCAAAACATAAACCGATAAAATTCGAAGAAACACTAGAACTATCTTTGAGAAAAAAGATTAAAGAAATTATCACGGAAAATAAAAAAGCTAAAACTGTTTTTAATGCCACCCTCGCCTTAATTGCCTTAGGCGGTATTTTGACTGTCGGCGCAGTAGCACCAGGATTGATTGGCGAATTAAATAAAATAATTTATGGCAAGAAAAAAGAAAGATATAAACAATACAGAGAAATATGGGAGAGGTTTAATATTTTAAAAAGAAGAGGTCATTTAGAATTTATAAAAGAAGAAAACGGATATTTGATATATTGCCTATCGCAAAAAGGTAAAACCATTATCAAAAAATTCACATTTGATGAATTATTAATATCTATACCAAAAGAATGGGACAAGAAATGGCGACTTGTCATCTTTGATATACCAGAATTAAGACGAAAAGAAAGAGTGGCCTTACGCAAAAAACTTCAGGAAATCGGATTTTATCAATGTCAGAAAAGTGTCTGGATACATCCTTTTTCGTGCAATGAAGAAATTGAATTTATAAAAGATATACTTAATATAAAACCGTTCGTAAAATTGTTTTTAGTGGAAGAAATGACTGATGGAAAAGTTTTATACCATTTTCGCAATGAAATCAAAAAAGTAATAACGAAGTCATAAGTGCGTAATTATCTATAGTGTATAATTGTGCCGATCGGCATATTTATACACTATGCAATTTTAATACAATTTTAATTTGAAAAATAAAAAGGCGGACACTCAGTAGTGCCCACCAAATTTCTATTTCTGTTGTAATACTAGCATACTATACCCTATTTTGTCAAGATGTTGTCAAATTTTTAATATGTTATCATTTATAATATTATGAATATCCGCCTTCGCTGTAAGCTTTCGGCGAGATACTCATAATTTCATAAAATTAAAATTTTAGAAATTATGGCAAAAGAAATGTCTAAAAAATCATCAGTAAGAATACCGCCCAATGATATTGAGGCGGAAAAATCTGTTTTAGGTTCTCTGATGCTTGATAAAAAAG
>JBBTUP010000010.1:30313-32862 GCA_038063695.1 Patescibacteria group bacterium | reverse complement strand
ATCACAGGTCCGATGCAAGCAACCAGAAGAACTAGAGTTAAGAAAAAAATTTTTCTAGGTAATATCATACTTTAAATGATTCTACAAAAAAAAATTTAGTCAACTGCAAAATAAAAATCAAAATTAAAAAAATAAATTGTCAACTCCAAATCTATCGGACATTCTATAGAAATTGTCTTTTATACAACTTTATATAAATTTCAAAATATCGTGATATGTGATAAAGGCCAAAAGGACAAGAAGCAAAACAAGTCCGATAGTATGCACCATATTGCTGAAACGATGATTAACAGGAGAACCCTTTATCAATTCTATAAGCAAAAACAAAATTCTGCCTCCGTCAAGGGCTGGAAACGGCAGGATATTTATGACAGCAAGGTTAATGGAAAATAAAGCGATAAAGCCAAGGATATATGTAAAGCCAAGAGTGGCAAAATTACCTGTGGCCTTGAAAATCCCCACAGGTCCGGAAATTTTGTCTATAATCGGCTCGCCGCCAAAAGCATCCGCAATAAATTCATATATCAATTTTGCGACAAGCGCAGTCAAACCCACTGTCCTCTTCAAACCCTCCCATATTGACTTATGCCAAGGCAGTTTAAGAAGGCCGATTTTGTCCATAGCAATGCCCAGCGCGCCCTTGTCTTGTTCGGGATTTTCAGAAGGCGTTATTAATATTGAATTTGCTTCCTTGCCTCTTTTATATTTCAAATTTATTTCTTTGCCCTTGTTCTCATTAATAAATTTCTGAAGATCTTTTGTTGTGTTAAAATCAAGCAACTGGTCACCCACTCTTAATCCCGCCTTTTCTGCCGGTGTTCCTTTCTGAACCTCTATGACTGTTACGTATGCATCCTTGACTGTTCCTTCTGGAAAATCTTCAACGCTTGTGGGCATGCCCAACATAAATGTGCCTGAAAGGAGAATCCATGCCAAAACAAGATTAAAAAAGACTCCGGCAAAAATCACTGCAGCGCGAATATAAATTTTTTTTGAAGCAAAACTGCGGGGGTCATTTTCCTCGTCTCCTTCCTCTCCATGTATCTTCACATAACCTCCTAAAGGCAGAGCATTGAAAGAATATCTTGTCTCCCCTTTTTTAAAACTGAACAGGCGCGGAGGAAAGCCAAAAGCAAACTCATCCACCCTTATCCCGCTTATTTTCGCAACAAGAAAATGCCCCAGTTCATGGGACAAAATTAAAATAGCCAGTACTATGATGAATAAAATAATCGTCATTTAATTAACCCATTATCTCTTTGTTTTTGCGTTCAGAAATTTCTTCTAGATCCTTTATTGTTTTATCAATTACTTTCTGCAATTCGTCTTTAAACCTGAATTTGTCGTCCTCTGGCATTTCCCCCTTCTTTTCCTTATTTTGAATATCCTGCCAAACTTCATCTCTTGCCTTGCGCAAGGAGATTTTTGCTTCCTCTAATTTTTCTGACACAACTTTCATCAAGGCTTTTCTTCTTTCCTCTGTCAATTCAGGCATTGTCAATCTTATTGAATTCTTATCCACAACGGGCGAAATACCCACAGAAGAGCCGACTATGGCGTGTTCCATGGATTTAAGCACGGCGTGGTCCCAAGGAGTAATCATTAAAGTCCTTGCGTCTTCTACGGTTATTGAGGCAACATGCTTTAATGGCGTTTTACTGCCGTAGGAATCAATAAGAATATTTTCAACCAGGGCTGGCGTGGCCCGGCTTGTTCTCAAGGGAATAAATTCTTTTTTAAGCCATTCTTTTATTTCCTCTCCTCTGTTTTTAATTTTTGAAAAATCGTAGTTCACACTCTTTATTAATATTCTACATTCTAGGCAAAACTAATGCAAGATGCTCCAAAATCATCTTTACTGACGGAGCGCGGTCAAAAAGGAACTCGCGATTCCTGCCTATTTCTTCAAGCGAAAAAACTATCTGGTTTTGTTGAACACTCGGTGTCGCACTTTTTAATTTATCCGCGATTGTTAATTCAAGTTCATTTAAAAAATCTATTGCCCTTTTTTTGTCTTGACTGAAATCTTTTTTCAGCATTTTATTAACCAGTTCCAATCTTATAGAGGGCAGGGCTTTAATAAACTTTCTGCAAAAATTTTGCTTATCCTCAATAACTTCTTTCTTGTATCCTTCTGAAAAATCAACCGCAACCAAACGGGAACGAAGAGTTGGTATGACGCTTTCAATTGTCGGAACAATTAGAAAGAAATGCGTGCCTGGCGTCGGCTCCTCAAGAATCTTTAAAAGCGAGTTTTCCGCCTCAATGCTAAAATAAGAAATCTCTGCGACAAAGACTTTTCTTTCTCCAAAAAATGGCTTTAGCGAAACTTTATCCTTGATATACGCGCTGTCTTTTACTCCAAATAATTCAAATTTCTGATAAAAAAAATCCGGATGCGAATTCAATGAACCATTTTCATCGCTCTCCAATAGTATAACTTTTGCCGCGTCATACGCGGCTTTTCTAGCAACCTCAAAATCACCGAACAGAAGATACCCGTGCCCGAATTGATTATTTTTGATATGTATTTCCAAAATATTTTCCAT
>JBBTUP010000010.1:24685-30213 GCA_038063695.1 Patescibacteria group bacterium | reverse complement strand
TATCTTTTCGCAATAATGCTTTTTTTGTAGATGTCCAGATGCTCAAGCGCTATACCTGTGCCCTTTGCCACGCACAAAAGAGCCTCCTCTGCAACATTAACCGGCACGCCGGTTGAACGGAAAATAAGCTCGTCTATATTCCTAAGAAGAGAAGAACCGCCCGTCATCGTGATGCCATTATCTATAATGTCTGACGAGAGTTCTGGCGGAGTATCCTGTAAAACATTCTTTATTGCTTTTACAATATCGCGCAATTCATTGTCTATTGCCTTGACTATCTCATTAGTTGTCACCTCTGTGCTTCTAGGCAAGCCCGTGAGAAAATCTCTTCCTTTTATCCTATATTTCAATTCCTCTTCCATTGGCACCGCAGAACCTATTTTTATTTTTATATCTTCTGCTGTTCTGTCGCCTATGGCAAGATTAAAATTCTTTTTTATATAATCGGCTATTGCCTGATCTATTTTATTTCCTGCAACTTTTACAGAAGTTGAAGCAACAATTCCCCCCAAAGAAATCACAGCCACATCTGTAGTGCCTCCGCCAATATCAACAACCATATGTCCAGCCGGCTCATAAATAGGAATGCCGGCGCCAATGGCTGCCAAGATCGGCTCTTTTACAACATAGGCAGATTTAGCTCCTGCCTTTATGGCTGCCTCAATAACAGAACGCCTTTCTGTGGAAGTAACTCCTGCCGGAACAGATACCATAACTTCCGGCTTGAATATATTCCACCTCTTTAACGCTTTGTTTATAAAATATCTAAGCATTGCCTCTGTCACCCTGTAATCAGCAATAACGCCGTCTTTCATTGGTCTGTAGGCTATGATAGAATCCGGAGTTTTGCCTATCATAATTTTTGCCTCATCTCCCACTGCCAAAATCCTGTTCTCGGGCATAGAAACAGCCACAACAGAAGGCTCGTTCAAAACAACCCCTTTTGAGGGAACAAAGACAAGCGTGTTGGCTGTGCCTAAATCAATTCCTAATTTTCTTATAAATAATGCCATTTTTACTTTATAGATTACCTAATTCTATATCAGCCCCTAATTTTTTCAATCTCTCGCTCAAATCCTCATGACCTCTGTCTATTGAATAAATATTTCTCAAGATAGATTCGCCTTTTGCCGCAAGCATGGAAACTAAAATTATTGCCGATGGCCTTAAGGCCGGAGGACATATTACTTCTGCTGACATCATTCGCGTCGGACCTTTTACAAAAACCCTATGCGGGTCCACCAATCTTACATTGGCGCCCAATCTGTTTAATTCTGTGTAGTATATCGCCCTATCCTCAAAAACCCAATCATGTATAAGCGTTTCCCCTTTTGCCTGCGTTGCAATGGGCACAAAAAACGGAAGATTGTCTATGTTCAATCCCGGAAACGGCCTGGCTGATATTTTTTCCGCAGGAGCGGATAATTTTGATGGAAAAGTTTTTATGTCAACTAATTTACCAAAACCATTTTTCGTTAAATATCTTCTTAGTATGTTAAACCTAAATCCCATTTTTTTCAACTTCAATAATTCCAACTCCAAAAATTCTATCGGACATCTTTTTATTACAATGGAGGATTTTGTCATAATGGCGACTGCCAGAAAAAACATGGCTTCTATTGGATCTTCTATGAGATGATATTTTATATTTTTAGATAATCTCTTTTTGCCATTAATAATCAGGGTCGTTGTGCCTATGCCTCCTATTTTTACTCCGAGTTTTTTTAAAAAATAACAAAGATCCTGCACCTGATAATTCGCAGAAGCCAATTTTATGATAGTCCTTGCGGGAATCATTGCCGCGACAAGAATGGCATTTTCTGTGGCAGTGTCGCCGGATTCATACATGACTATCTCTCCTGCATGGCCGATATTTTTACAATCTATCCTAAGAACCCCTTTTGTCTTTTTTATTTTTATGCCAAAATTTTCCAAGGCGTATATATGAGGCATTATTGTTCTTTTCCCTAATTTGCATCCTCCTGAATTGGGCAAAGAAAAAAAATTGAACTTATGCGCCAACGCGCCTAAAAAAAGTATTATGCTTCTCGTTCTTTTAGCGGCTTCTATATTTATACTATTTAAATTGATTTTCTTTGGAGGAGTTATTTCCAAAGATCTCCTTATCCATTTTGTTTTTATGCCAATACTATTTAAAACCTCTATAATCCTCAAGACCTCTTCTATTTTAGGCAGATCGGCTATGATTGTTTTTTTCTCATTAAGAATAGAGGCAATAAGAATAGCCACTGCCGAATTTTTGGATGGATTAATAATAACAGAACCCTTTAATTTTTTTCCTCCCTTGATTATATAACTATTCATCCTTTATATTCTCTCAAATTTTTATGGATTTTACAAAGAGATTATGGCTAACTACTTTTTTATATAAAAAGGGGTTAAGTTATCTTAACCCCTTACGCTGGATGCCACATTGTCCTCAAGATTTCTTTTTCCTTCAAATTTCTTCATCTTTTCATCATATTCCCTATTAATCTGGATTAATGCTTTTATTACTTTCTCACAATCTTTTTCGCCGACATAATTTTCTACTATTCTTAATTTATCTGCCTTGTCCACCACCTTGTCCCATCCTTGAAGAATCTTTGAAAGCAAATCTTCTTCTTTCCAATTTAATCCGTATTTCTTACAGATTTCTTTTATCCTTTTCTTCCCTACTCCAGTAACTATTAGTGGCATATTACCTCCTTTTAAAAAATCTGTTCCAAAATAATACTATCAAATTATCTTCATTTTTGCAATCTCTTTCATTACAATTTCCACATTTTCCTCAAGAGAACCGCTAAGATTATAAACCCCAATTGGTTTGCCGATATTAATTTTTACTTTTTTGGCAAAAAACAGAGTTTTAAATGAGAGAATTTTGAATGTCCCGTTGAGACATACGGGCACAACAGGCGCTTTCGTGCGTTGATGCAGATACGCCATTCCTCTTTTACCCTGCCTTAATTTTCCGTCTTTTGTTATGCCTCCCTCAGGATATATCCAAATACGATTTTTATTCCCAAGCGCCTTTATTGTATCTGCCAGCGCTTTTTCCAAATCTCCGCCTGCTTTAAAAATTTTTATTGAACCGTTTATCCATACATACAAAGCGACTATCAAATAATACCATTTGAAATATTTTTCCATGGCCAAAAATCTTATCGGAAAAAAATCTTTTGGATAAAACCCGTTTCTAGGCATTGCTGCAGCGCAGATCGGACCGTCTATATAACTTGTATGGTTTGACGCAAAGATTATTGCCTTATTTTCCAAACCTTTCAAATTCTCTTGGCCATTAACTTCAAAACAAACAAAAAATTTCAACAATAGATAAATCGGCCAATAAGTAATCGCCTGAAAAATTTTAGCAATACTATAAATCATAATTTTTGCAATTCATAAAGTTCTTTACCGCCAAATCTAGTTTTGGGCCTTTCTGTTAAAGAAATTAATAAACCAACATCTCTAATATCATGAGAGCCGCCGGTTTTATTAATAACCTCATTATGAATAGCGAGAATATCTTTAGGAGTGAGATATTTCACAATAATTATTTTTTGGCCAATGCCTCAAGGGCCACACGATATTTTTTAATGAATCCTCGAGTCCAATCAAGCAACTCTTTATCAACTTCAACCAACGGTTCAATTAAAAACTTTCGGTGTTTTTTATCAACCTCAATCACCACTTGGTCGCCTATTTTAAGACCAAGTTCCTCGAGGGATTTTTTGGGAATTGTGACAGCAGCTGAACTGCCGACTTTTAATACTTTTTGGGTCATTATAATAATATTATAATCAAATAAAATTGCCTGTCAAGTTATTTTCGTATCAAAAAAAACGTGACGAGCGGAGCCAATAACCACCAGAAGAATGCCTTATTTGAAGCAAAAAGATATTTTATAAGCGGAGAAAAAGTAAAAATTTCTTTTGCCGGGAAAAGATGAAAAATGAAGCTGAAGAGAAGCCCAGTCCCCAAAAAACTTAAAATAAGAGATTGCCACCAATCCCTACCTGAACCAGAACTTATGGAAAGTATTCTGGAAAAAAGAAAATTAAGCGCTATAAGTATTATTAGGAATATCACAACCCTAAGAATGAATAGATTAATAATCCCCTTTCCTTTTATGAAATAATCCAAATAAAAAAAATTTTCAAAAAAGAAACCGGAAATATATAAAGACAAAATAAGAGAAACTACTTTATTTTTCCCGCCAATAATGCCGTAAAAAAAGAAAAAAGCCAGAAAAACAAAAAGTGCAATCATATCCCATGAAGGATTGGAGATAATTGCATTAAGTTTGTTGAATTCCATCTCGATATTAAAAGATTATAAGCCTTCTTTTTTTAATTTTTCGAGCAATTCTTTAGCGCTTCTCGAGATTTTCTTCGGGGTCCTCGCATAAATTTTTATAAGCAAATCGCCTCTGCCCCCTCGCTGAAAAGGCACTCCTTTACCCCGCACTCTCAATATCTCTCCGGAATCAATGCCCTCAGGTATTTTTAATTTTATATTTCCATCCAGCGTCTTTATTTCTTTTTCAATGCCCAGAGCGGCTTCTGATATTTTAATATCCATATCTATAACAAGATTATTTCCCTCGCGTTTAAAAATACTATGTTTCCTAACATGAATTTTTACATACAAATCTCCACTAATACCGCTCTGCGATACCTCTCCCAGCCCTGGCAATCTTATCATCTCACCGTCATTTATTCCGGCCGGTACCTTTATTGATACTTCTTGGCTTTTTTGCGCCAAACCTCTTCCTCCGCACTGATGGCATTTCTTAGAATGTATTGTACCCCTGCCTACACATTTACTGCATTCTTTTAAGCTGGTGAATTGGCCAAAAAAAGATTTTCTTGTTTCATGAATCTTTCCAGATCCCTGGCATACTGAACATTTTTCTATCACAGAATCTTTTTCTCCTCCACTACCTCCACATCTGTCGCATGTTCCGAGTTTAGAAAGAAGCATTTTTCTTTCAGTGCCGAAAATTGACTCTTCAAAAGAAATTTCCAAATCAATGGATATATCTCTACCTCTTTTTACTCTTCGTCCTGTGGTTTGCCCGCCGAAAAAATTATCAAATATATCATTTAAATCAAATTCTGCGCCTTCCTGCCCTGCGCTGGAAAAATCCCACCCCGCAAAAGGGCCTCCTCCTTGAGAAAATCCGCTGAAGTCCCATCCTGGCTGAGAACCTGCGCCCGCACCTTCATATACTCTGCCGTAAGTATCATATTGCTGCCTCTTACTGTCATTAGAAAGAACCTGATAAGCTTCATTTACCTCCTTAAATTTAGTATCATCACCGCTTCCTTTATCCGGATGATATTTATGAGCCAAGCGCCTATAAGCCTTTTTTATCTCGTCTTTAGGGGCATTTTTTGAAACGCCTAAAATTTCATAGTAATCTTTCGCCATTTTTTTATTATATCCCGTTAGAAATCTTGTTGCAATCTCATTGAATATATTTTTCTATTTCTAAATTTCTAACGGGATTATAGCAGAAAAAA
>JBBTUP010000010.1:0-24585 GCA_038063695.1 Patescibacteria group bacterium | reverse complement strand
TCATTGAATATATTTTTCTATTTCTAAATTTCTAACGGGATTATAGCAGAAAAAATAATAAAGGGAAGATCTTCAAAAATCTTCCCTTTAAAAATTATCTTCTTACATATAAGTTCGCCATAAATTCAGCTGTTCTTCTTGCCGCTTCTTGCATCTTCTTTTTGTGACTTTTTTTACCTAACATCAAAGATGTCAAATCATTACCTAAACAATTTCTCATATATGGCAATTCCTTACCAACACACATACATACTCCAGTTATCTCGCAATCGCAATAAGAAAACGATGGTTGAATATCAGGAATTTCACATAACATGGTTTTCTTCAAAAATGGGTTTGTCTCTTTGTCAGCAAGATCTCTTTTATGCTTTTCATCTTTTTCTTTTTTGTAGCGTTTGGAAAGAAACTGACCAACTATTTCATCAAGTTTATTAACTAACTCTTCACCTTTAAGAATACAATTATGGATAGCATATGATACTCTAGCGTTTAACTCAACTTCGTCGATTTCTTTGCCGTATTTGTTCATTATCTCAGAATCTTTATCTAATATCTTCAAGAAAAACAAATACTTATCTTTCACTAATTCATACGCCCTAAAATGAGCATCATATTTTTCATCTTCAAAAATATCTCTGTCTTTTTTCTCTTGTTGCGGATTTAAGAATTTTTTAACACTGTCCCATGCTTGTTGTGGCGTTAACGCTTTATCAAAAGGCAATAATTTATAAGCTTCGTAACCGAATAACATATTCCCTCCTTACAATTTAAAAGTTTTTAAATTTACAAAATCTAATTTAATCCTATATCATTTACTGATTAAAAGTCAAGCCATTCATCTTAATCATTTATTGGTATCTTTATCTTCCTCGTCTTTCTTTTCTTGTTCTGAACTTTTTGAAGAATCTTGAAATTCAGCGTCTTTTGGCTGATTGACTGTATCTCCTTGTTCTTGCTGGGTTTGCTTATAAAGCGCTTCCCCTATACTCTGAAGGGTCTTAGACAAATCATCTGAAGCATTTTTTATTGCCTTAATATCTTCCGCGTCTTTCATCTTCTTTAGCACTTCAGTCTTTTCCTCAACTTTCTTTTTTATATCATCAGCAACTTTATCGCCCGCGTCCCGCACTGCTTTTTCCGCAGTATAAATAAGAGTATCGGCTGCATTTTTTGTATCCACCAGTTCCTTTTTCTTTTTATCTTCTTCAGCATGCGTCTCTGCCTCTCTTTTCATTTTTTCTATATCTTCCTTGGATAATCCTGACGAGGCCTCAATCTTTATGGACTGTTCTTTATTGGTTGCTTTATCTTTGGCTTTAACATTGAGAATGCCATTTACATCTATATCAAAAGTAACTTCAATTTGCGGCATGCCCCTTGGCGACGGCGGAATACCGTCAAGAATAAATCTTCCCAAGTCTTTATTGTCTACAGCCATCTCACGCTCACCTTGCAAAATATGGATTTCCACGGAAGTTTGATTATCAGCCGCAGTGGAAAAAATCTGGCTTTTACTTGTGGGAATGGTTGTATTTTTAGAAATAATTTTTGTGCTGACTGCTCCTAATGTTTCTATACCAAGAGAGAGGGGGATGACATCCAAAAGAAGAACATCTTTCACATCGCCCTGCATTATGCCTGCTTGCACAGCAGCGCCTAAAGCAACAACTTCGTCCGGATTAATTGACTTATTCGGTTCTTTGTTAAAAAGATCTCTTACTGCCTTTTGCATTGAGGGCATCCTTGTCTGGCCACCAACTAATATAATTTCATTTATCTCATTAATCTTGAAGCTCGATTCATTAATAGCCCTTTTTGTTATTTCTATGGATCTCTTTATATATTCACCAACCAATTCTTCCAATTTAGCCCTTGTCATTTTCAAGAGAAGATGCCTCGGGCCTGATGAATCCGAAGTTATAAAAGGAATATTTATTTCTGTCTCCGTCGTGCTGGAAAGTTCATGCTTGGCTTTTTCTGCAGATTCCTTAAGCCGTTGGAGCGCCAAAAAATCTTTTGAAACATCTATCCCGTTCTCTTTTTTAAATTCAACAATAATCCAGTTTATTATTTTTTGGTCAAAATCATCGCCGCCTAAATGAGTGTCTCCGTCCGTGGATTTAACTTCTATGACGTCATCGCCAACCTCAAGAACAGAGACATCAAAAGTCCCTCCGCCAAAATCATAAACCACAATTTTTTCATCTTTTTTCTTATTAAATCCGTAGGCAAGCGCGGCTGCTGTCGGCTCATTGATAATTCTTTTTACTTTGAACCCGGCGATTTCTCCGGCATCTTTGGTGGCTTTTCTTTGAGAATCATTGAAATACGCGGGTACAGTGATTATGGCTTCTTCTATTTTTTCACCTAACTTAGCCTCTGCATCACGCTTTAATTTCTGCAGAATCATAGCGGAAATTTCCTCCGGAGTATAAGATTTTTCATTCATTTTTATCTTGACTCCGCCTCCGCTTGATTCTTCTATGGAATAAGGAAAAAGTTTTTTATCTTTTTGAACTTCTTCCTCTAAAAATTTTCTTCCGATCAGCCTTTTTACGGAAAAAATAGTATTTTTTGCATTTGTCACTGCCTGACGTTTTGCCAAAATACCAACGAGCCTTTCTTTTGTTTTGGAAATAGCAACAACAGATGGCGTTGTTCTTACACCCTCTTCATTTTCAAGTATTCTTGGTTCTCCTCCTTCTACAATTGCCATTGCAGAATTTGTTGTTCCTAAATCTATTCCTAAAATTTTTGCCATATGTTTATTTTATATATTTTCCTATTTTTACTTTGGCCGACCTTATTATTTTATTATGAAGTTTATAACCCTTTTGGATCTCGTTTATTATTATACCCTCTTTTTCTTCTGTGTCAACTTTTTCTTCGCCTATTGATTCATGCAGTTTTGGGTCAAATTTTTTTCCCAAACAATCAATCATTCCAACCCCTTTACCCATTAAAACCTTTATAAATTGAGAATGTATATTTTTAATTCCCGTTTTCCAATTCTTATCAAGATTATCTGCCTTCTCCAGATTTTTCAAGACAACATCAAAACTGTCGGCAACTTCAAGCAGTTCGTAAATCAAAGATGCTTCACAATGTTCCAAAAACTCTTTCCTGGTTTCCTCTTCTTCTTTTCTAGCGTTTATAAAATCCGCTTTTGCCCTCTGCCATCCTGCCAGATATTCTTCCTTTTCTTTATTGCATCCTTTTAATTTTTCCTGAAGTTTTTTTATCTTATCTTGCAAACCGCCCTCATCTTCTTCAATTATTATATCTTCCTCATTCATCATTAATATTATAATGATTATTCAAAATAATGCAAGTTCATTTAGAAACAAGACCTTAAAAAGTGCGACACTCGGTGTCGCACTTTTTTACATTCTACCTCTTAGACCACTGTGGCGCCTTTCTGGCTTTCTTTAGGCCAAACTTCCTTCTTTCCTTCATCCTTGGATCTCTTTTTAAAAATCCTGCCTTCTTCAGCCTCTTTCTAAAATCAGCATTGAATTTAACAAGCGCTCTGGCTATTCCATGACGCAATGCCTCAGCTTGAGAGTGAATGCCTCCTCCAGAAATCTTTACTGTAACCTTGAATTTATCAAGCAATTTCATCGTATTTAAAGCGTCTTCAACAATACTTCTTAATTCCTGAGTGGGAAAATATTCTGAATATTTTTTTTCATTCACTAAAATGCCCCCTCCGCCTTTATTAAATATCCTGACTCTTGCTGTGGAAGTTTTTCTTCTTCCAATACCTTCAAAATAGATACTTTTTTCTGTTTTTGTTATTGTTTTTTTTGCCTTTTTCTCCATAATAATCAATTTTCTATTATTAAATTTTTCATCATTCTTTTCCTTAATTTATTATTTGGCAACATTCCTCTTATAGCTATTTCTAATATATGTTTCATTCCTTTTCTATCCAGCATATCCTTCATTTTAATTATCTTCAAACCGCCCGGATACCCTGAATATCTTTTATACTCTTTCTGTTGAATTTTTTTTCCACTGATTTTAATTTTAGAAGAATTAATAATATTAACAGAAACATCAGGTATAATATTCGGTTTAAAGCCAGGGGTATTTTTCCCTCGCAAAACTATTGCTACCTCTGTAGCAACTCTGCCTAAGGTTTTTTCTTTTGCATCTATTATGTGTTGTTTTTTGTTCATACAAATTCTATTATTGCCATTTTACTGGCATCTCCTTCTCTGGGTGGTAATTTATTTATTCTCGTGTATCCGCCCTTCCGATTCTTATATTTCGGCGATATTTTTTCAAAAACTTTTTTTGTTGCCTCAAGTCCTATCCCGGATATAACTTGCCTTTTAGAGGCAAGGTCATTCTTTCTTGCTTTTGTTATAATCTTTTCAATAAATGGCCTCAACTCCTTGGCTTTTGCCTCAGTTGTTTTTATCTTCTCTTTGTTTATAAGATTAATAGCCATAGAACGCATCAGACTGCGCCTTTGGTCTCTTTCTCTTCCAAATTTTCTGCCTCTCTTTTTATGCTTCATATTGAAATTATTTAAGCGTTAATCCTAAATTGCCCAAAGCTCTCTTTATCTCCTGAATGGCCTTTTTACCGATACCCTCCACTTGTAATAAATCATCCTCTTTCTTCCTTGCCAAACCTCCCACTGTCCTGATGCCCGCCTCAGTCAATGAATTAAGCGTTCTTGAAGAAAGATTTATATCTTCAATGCGAGTTTTCAAAAACTCCAGATTCTCTTTGGATTCTACTATTTTTTCATCTCCTTCTTTAACTTGATCTTTTGTTTCTTCCATCTCTTCTATCAGTTCTTTCTCCTCCTGGAAACCCTTGATAGCCCTTAAATGATTTATCATAATATCTATTGACTTTTCAAGCGCCTCTCTCGGGCTTATGGTATCGTCTGTTTCTATAGAAATGCGTAGCCTATTATAATCTGTCCTGTCGCCAACACGCATATTCTCGACTTCATAATTAACTCTTCTTATGGGAGTGAAGATGGCATCAAGAATTATCGTGCCAACATTCACTTTTTCCTTGTGTAAATTTTCTCTAGATACAAATCCTAATCCTTTTTCCACGGTCATTTCAATATCTAGTTTTGCATCTTTACTGGTTAAAGTAGCAATATGCAAATCTTTGTTCAAGATTTCAATCTGGGTGGGACATTTAATATCTTTGGATTTTACATCTTTTATACCCCTTATTGAAAGCATGGCCCTTTGAGGATCGTCTGAATGCATCTTAAATCTTAGTCTTTTAAGATTTAAGATTATATTTATACCATCTTCTTTAACGCCATCAATAGTTGAAAATTCATGACTAATACCCTCAATCTTTACAGATGTTATTGCTGACCCAGGTATGGAAGAAAGTATTATCCTTCTTAAAGAATTACCTAGAGTATGGCCGTATCCAGCATAAAGACCGTCAATTTCGTATATGCCTTTCTTGCCTTCCTCAAAAACTACGCGTGGCCTCGAGGGCAACATAATATTATAATCCATATTATTATGAAAAATTATCTTATAATTAACGACTATAAAATCCTATTATTGAATTAAAATTTTCTTCTAAACTCGGGTCTTCAACAGTCAACTTGCCTACAACAAACCCTTCTTTCTTATCTTTATCAAGTCTAAGCCATGAAGGAGGATTATATTTCTTCAATCTGATATCCAAATCTTTGAAAATGTTTTTGGATTCTGATTGCGGTCTTATTGATATCTTATCTCCAATTTTTAATTTATATGAGGGCAGATTGACTTTTTTGTCATTAATTAATATATGTCCATGCGACACTATCTGTCTTGCCTTTGATCTTGAATCGTCAAAACCAAGCCTGAATATTACATTATCTATTCTAGACTCCAATAATTCCAAAAGTTTATGAGAATTATCGTCTCCTTTTGTTTTTTGCGCTTTCAAAACATAGTTTTTAAATTGCTTCTCTCTGAGGCCGTAAAGAAACTTCACCTTTTGCTTGTCTCTCAATTGCATTCCATATTCTGACAGACCCCTCTTGCCGCCACGTCTAGTTTTTTTACCTTTCATTCCAGGGGCATATGGTTTGCGGGATAAAACACATTTAGCGCCAAAGCATTTCTCTCCTTTTAAGAAAAGTTTTTCATTGATTCTTCTACATTTTTTGCAATCTTTGTTTTGCATAATTATACTCTTCTCGGTTTCTTGGGCTGGGGACCATTGTGCGGTATAGGCGTGATATCTTTTATTAAATTTATTATTATTCCTTTTGAAGCAAAAACCTTGATAGCTGATTCTCTCCCAGAGCCCACGCCATTCACAACTATATCTACATCTTTTACTCCAATCATTTTTGCCTTATCGCCTATTAGATCTGCTATTTTTGCGGCTACAAAAGGAGTCCCTTTCTTGGCACCTTTAAATCCAAGGGAACCACTTGTAGACCAAGTAATAAGATTTCCATCTTTGTCAGTAAGGCTAATAAAAGTGTTATTATAAGTTGCTTTAATATGCAAAATACCGCTTGATATTTTTGATTTAGGTATTTTGCCAAGCGACCTCTCCTTTAAACTTTGGTCAGATCCTTGTTCTGATTTTTTTATTATGCGTTTTTTCCCCATGATATTACTTCTTTTCTAATTTCCTTTTGCCGCTTCCCATAGTTACTCTTACATTTCCTCTCACTGTTCTTGAATTCGTTTTTGTCCTCTGTCCGCGCACGGGCAGTTTTCTGCTGTGTCTCATTCCCCTGTAACATTTTATTTCTTTCAATCTTTTTATATTCATTGTTATTTCCCTTCTCAAATCGCCCTCTATTCTATTTTTCTCAATTAATTCTCTTATCTTGTTCGTTTCATCGCTAGAAAGTTCTTTGGGTTTTTTATCATAAGAAATACCGATATCTTTTAAAATTTTTCTCGAGGTGAAAATTCCAATACCGTAAACAGCCGTGAGGCCGACCTCAAGGCGCTTATTTTCTGGAATATTTATACCTGCTATTCTCATCCCGTTAGAAATAGGACGCGGACACAATATTCCACGTTCTATAAATTATTATTGATAAATATATACTATTCATTGAATTAAATTCTATTTTATAAGCGTCCGCGATTTCTAACGGGGCTCATATTTTTATCCTTGCCTTTGTTTATGTTTAGGATTTTTCTTGCAAATAACATAAATTCGGCCTTTTCGCCTTACCATTTTGCAATTTATACAAATTTTTTTGACTGAAGCCCTGACTTTCATCCCGTTAGAGATAGGAAATGTTTTTTAAAACATTTCCGTAAATTAAATTAACTATTAATAATAAATGCATGATCTTTTATTAAATTACACCCGCTGACCAAACGAAAGGTTTTGATCTCTAACGGGATTCATATTTACAATCTTTGGATGATTCTGCCTTTTGTTTCGTCATATGGACTTGTTTTCACCTTGATTTTATCTCCTAAAAGTATCCTTATCCTGTTTATTCTCATTTTTCCGGAAACATAAGCAAAAATCTCCCTGCCGTCCTCTAATTTAACCTTAAAAGTGGCATTTGGTAATGCTTCTATGACAACACCTGAAGTGACTTTTTCAGACATATCTGCCATCTTTATAACTTTTATATATTAGCAAAAGCACAAATTTAAGTCAATAGTCGATATTTTTGATGTTGATTATTATTATATATTAGAAATATTAGGCATAAAATGTTGAACACTCGGTGTCTAACATTTCAGTGTCTAACATTTCAACATTTCTAATTACTTATAGAATGTTCAAATTTTATTCTGGAAGCGTCTTTTGGTATATAACGCCACCATGAAGGGACAAAATTCACTTCTGCGTACTCAATTTGAGGATATTTTTTAAAAACAGATTCAACCTCTTGGTCTTTATTGTTCATCAGATCATTTATTACAAAATCCTTATCAATTCTCCAGACAAAATGCCCCTTGCCCTTGATATTAAAATATATCTCGGTTCCAGCGTTGTTTGAACTTATCAATTCAAAATCTAATTTATCGATATTAATAAGATCAACGTCCATAACCCCCTTGTCGCTAATTTTTTTATTTACTAAATAATCAGACAAACTGGACTGATTAAAAAGATAAGCAATTATGATACCCTTTTCCTCTACTTCATTTTCATTAGGATGGTTTATAGTTGAGAAATCTATCTTAACAGCGCTGTCATACATTAAAAAATCTTTAGGTTTCTGATTAGAAATAGAATCCTTAAGATATTTCTCTATCGATTGCCTTAGAATATTCCTGGCGCTTTCTATGTCCTCTTTTGATGCATAGTTTATTTGCCCTTTATAACCGCCTTCCATCTTTGTTTTTGAACGCGCAAAAACTTTTTCATATCTGGCCGTACCCCTTAGGCCCGGCAAAATAAAATCACTAAGTCCTATGTTATATTCTTCTCCTGGTTGATCAGAATAAACTGCAACCTCTATATATCCAGGGCTGCCTGGCACAACAACCCTGTCTTTAGTTTTATATATTTTGCCGTCAGGAGTCTCAAAACGCGTCTCTTCTTTCAGAGATAGTGGCTTGGAATCATATTTATTATAAATCATAATTCTTCCGCTAGCTTTTTTCTCCACATACTGAGTGCTGGTAGACGGCAATATTTTCTGCAGAGAATATTCCATGGTCATTGTTTCAAAAGATAAATCTTTATTTTTGTTGTCATCCATGGCTCTTAATTTATAATCAATATCTTCCATCTTTTCAATTGACTTAACGACAACTTTCGCATAACTAAAATTGTCTAGAACTTTAAATATTATAAATGACACCAATATAAATATTATTATTACAATGATCCATTTCTTAAGATCTCTTTTCTTTTTTATATCAATTTTCGGAAATTCATCTTTCTCAATCTCTGTTTCTCTTAGAGCCTGATGTTTTTTTATTATCATATCTTGTATTATGCGCTTGACCATATATTTTATGATATAAATTTATCTGCAAAAATAGACTCTATTAAGATGAATTTGTCTTTGGTATGCATGGTATCTTTTGTAAGATTAAACATATGCCTTAATGAATCAACGGAAAGATAATTAATCTTAAAAGGCTTCCCTAGGGTTATAAAACTTGAACAGGAATTATCTCCCGTACATTTGATGAATTCCTTGGTCACAAAACCTTCTCCTAATATAAAAAGGTTGCGAGGGAGCAATTCTGATTCGGAGATTTTTTCCAGACTGTTTGTGAAAAATCTAGACCACTCATTTCTTGCGTTTTCTGTTATAATAGATATTTTCTTTTTTACATTCTCGTTTGCGTGGCCGCTTATATACTTCTCAAAAATAGAAAATGCCTCTTTCATGAATGTCTTAAAAGATATGGCAATTTCCCTTAATAGAAAATTTTTTCCCCTGGGGAAAGAAACTGTCTCCTCCAATATATTATTTCGAATTAAAGATAAATCCGTGAATTCTCCGCTTATATCCAGCATCAGCAAGCCTTCCTCTATATTTATCATATTTTTCAATATATTAAACATGACGCAGGGAAAAGTATGGAATGATACTTCATCTATGTGAAAATTCTGAAATATTTCTTTTTTTATGTTCTCTTTTATATCTTTATAAGCAAGACTCATATAACTAAAGATCTCGACATCTTTGGCTTTCTTATTTATAAAATTTTTAATATGATAGCCATTTAAATTTACCGTCATTATTTCTTGCTCAACAAAATCCGCTTCTTCTTTTCTATCCCATTTGTCTTTAAAAATTATTTTTTCGTTTTCTAGAGTTTTATCAATAAAAATTTTATTTACGATAACATCTTTATCTTTTTTAATCTTAATAATCCTAGTTTGCGATATATACCAAGGAGATGAGAAAACGCACATAATTGAATCTATCTTTTTGGGAAATTTTTTTATAATATTTTTTAATGTTCTCCTAAAAGAATCTATTGTGCATCTTGAAAATGCCTTAAAATCAACGTCCATTAGAAAATTTATATTTACCCTGTCAATCGCAATAATTTCCGGTTTTTCTCCTGGCACATGCTTAATTATGGCAGCACCTATAGAGGCGCTGTTTATATCAAAAACAGCAATATATTTTTCTTTCTTTTTAAACAGACCAAATGCCATTATTTAGATTATAGCAAATATTTATTATTCAAGCACGGCTTTTATTCTGCGAACGCCGGCAGAACTGGCTTCTTCCTTCAAGATTTTGAATTTCCCCAATTCGCTTGTATTTTTTACATGAGGACCGCCACATATCTCTTTTGAAAAATCATCTATTGAATAAACATTCACCTTGCTCCCGTATTTATGTTCAAAAACTCCGATCGCGCCTTTATTTTTCGCCTCTTCAATATCCATTTCCTCACAGATTATTTTTGAATTTTCTTTTATTTTTTCATTAATCATATCCTCAACTTTTTCCAACTCCTCTTTTGTCATTTTCTGCGGATGAGAAAAGTCAAAACGCATTCTCTCTGCTGTAATATTGCTTCCTTTCTGTTCTATATGACCGCTTAAAACCTTTCTCAATGCCGCCAAGAGCAAATGCGTGGCTGTATGATATTTTGTCGTCTGCTCACTAGCATCCGCCAACCCACCCTTAAACATGCCGACAGAGGCAGTTTTGGAAAGTTCCTGATGCTTCTTTAATTCTTCCTGAAAACCATTTTCGTCAACTTCTTTAACAATCTCTTTTATCATTTCCAAGGGAAATCCGTAAGTGGAATAAAGAGTAAAAGCGTCTCTGCCAGAAACTTTATCTCCCATTTTTTCTAACTCCCTTAATCCTTTTTCTAGCGTTTTCTTGAAATTCTCTTCCTCTTTTTCCAATTCATTTATAATTCTTGATTCATTATTCAATAACTCTGGATAAACATCTTTATAAATATCAATCACAACGTCTGCAATTTTTTTTGTAAAATTTTTATCAATACCAAGTAATTTTCCATGTCTTACTGCCCGCCTGATTAATCTTCTTAGCACATATCCTCTACCGACATTGGACGGCTCTACGCCGTCAGTAATAATAAAAACGCTCGCCTTAATATGGTCAGCAATAATACGTTCAGCTTTTTCATCCAACTTAGAAGCAAGGCTTCTAAGTGAATCTATTTTCTCCATTATTGGCGCAAATAAATCTGTTTCATAAACACTTTGCTTTTTTTGCATTATCATAGCCATTCTTTCTAATCCCATTCCTGTATCAACATTTTTCTGTTTCAATGGTTCGTAATTCCCATCATCTGTTTTATTGTACTGCATAAATACATCATTCCATGTTTCTATCCATAATCTATTATCATCATTAAAACTCTCTGGAATTTTATCTAAACCTCCTACCCAATAAAACATTTCAGTGTCTGGTCCACAGGGCCCTGTTTTCCCAGCCGGACCCCACCAATTATTCTTTTTTGGCAGTTTTGCAATTCTTTTTTCAGATATTCCTATCTCTCTCCAGATATTAAAAGCTTCTTCGTCAAATGAGGCGTCTTTGTCTCCCCCAAAAACAGAAACAGCAAATCTGTCTTTATCTAAACCCATCCATTCTGAAGACGTTAAAAATTCCCAACTCCATTCAATCGCCTCACGCTTAAAATAATCACCGAATGACCAATTCCCCATCATTTCAAAAAAAGTAAGATGGCTTATATCTCCCACTTCGTCTATATCTACTGTACGAATGCATTTCTGAACATTTGCCACCCGCTTTCCTCCTGGATGTTTTTCTCCCAAAAGATATGGCACTAAAGGATGCATTCCAGCAGTAGTAAATAATACTGTCGGGTCAGTTTCAGAAGGAATTAAAGAAGCCGAGGAAATAATCGTATGCCCTTTTCCGCCTGAGGCGGATCCGCCTTTGGTGGAGAAAAATTCCAAAAATTTTCCCCTAATTTCTTTTGATGTCATATTATTTAATAATACCACCGCCTAACATTTTTTGTCCATCATAAATTACAAGCGATTGGCCGGGAGTGACAGCGCGCTGGGGTTTGGTAAAAACAACTTTTAACTTAGAAGCCTTGCTTCCACTTAGAAGCAAGGCTTCTAAGTGGCAACTTTGCAACGGCTGACGGTAACGTATCCGCGCCTTAAAGGACACTCGGTGTCCGCTTGGACACCGAGTGTCCAAGCAAGCAGGCGAATTGCCAGAAATCCAATTTACCTGCTCAATTTCCACTTCTTTTTTATAAAATTTTTCCTCATCCGCTTTATTCGAAATAATCAATAAATTTTTCTTTATATCTTTTTCCACAATATAATAAGGCACCCCTCCGCCACCCCCAAACCCATGTCTCTGGCCGATTGTATAAAACATCACACCGTCATGCTCATCAATAATCTTCCCATTCTGGTCAATTATTTTGCCTTTCTTAAATTTTATATATTTTTTCAAAAATTCCTTTATGTCAAATTCGCCAATAAAACATATGCCCATACTTTCTCTTTTTTCTGCAGTATGCAGATTATTTTCTCTGGCTATTTCTTTGACCTGCGGTTTTAATAATTCTCCTATCGGAAATATGCAATATTTTAACTGGTCTTGATTAAGCGCCCAAAGAAAATAACTCTGGTCTTTATTTTTGTCTCTTGCCTGAAAAAGATTTGAGATTTGAGATTTGAGATTTGAGATTTTAACGTAATGTCCTGTTGCAATATAGTCCGCGCCCATTTTTAACGCCTTTTTCAAAAATATGCCGAATTTTATATTTTTGTTGCACATCACATCAGGATTTGGCGTCCTGCCTGTCTTAAATTCTCTTATCATATAATCAACAACATATTTTTTATATTCTTTTTCCGCATTAATTGTAATAAAGGGAATTCCTAATTTTGCGCAAACGCGCATCGCATCCCGCCTGTCTTCTTTCCAGTTGCAATAAAATCCTTTCGGGTACCAACCCTTAATAAAACAACCGACAATATCATAACCCTGCTGTTTTAAAAGCAAAGCCGTCACACTCGAATCTACTCCTCCTGACATCGCTACAAAAATTTTTTTAGTATTTCTGTTCATTTATCTCAAGTACTTCGCCCTATTCTTTTTATGTTCTTCAAAAGTTTTGGCAAAATAAGTGTCTCCGTCTTTACCGGAAAGATAATACCAGTAAGAAGAACCTTCTGGCCCTAAAGCTGCCTTTATTGCATCAAGGCCGGGATTACTAATAGGAGTAGGTGGCAAACCTTTATATAAATAAGTATTATATAGGGAATCAATTTTTAAATCATCAAAATTAACTTTAGAATTTTTTTCTCCGTCAATATAATAAAATACTGCATCAACCTGAAGTGGCATTCCCTTATCTAAACGTTTCCATAAAATTCCTGACACCTTTTTTCTGTCGTCAGAATTAGAGATTTCCTTTTCAATTATAGAAGCCATGTTTATTATATCTGAAAGATTTCTTCCACTTTTTCCAACCTCCTCAAAAAAATCTCTTAACTTTTTATCAAAATTACTTTTCATATTTTCAATCACATTTTTTTCTGTCACTGAATCAAGAAAAAGATAAGTATCAGGGAATAAATATCCTTCCAACTTTTGATTTTTAGCCAGATTTATAAATTTATCTGCATCAAAATTATCAAAATCTTTAAAAATCTCTGCAATGCCTATTGCAGTCATTCCCTCCGGAATAGTGACTTTTATTGACTTAGAAACAAAGTCACTGTTAGTCAAACGATTAATAATCTTTAGGGCATCAATTGGTTCTTTAAAAAAATAATCTCCTGGCCTGATTTTTACCTCCTTGCCATCTATTTTTGCCAAAATAATAAAAAAGGTGCTAGATCTGATTATTTTTTCATCCTTTAAATAATCTGCAATTTCGGATAGATTTTTCCCCTTATCGATATAGACATGATGATTATACGGAAAATCATCCGGGGGTAAAAAAATCAATCGAAGAAATGTGAGAAGAAAAAATAAAAGAAAAACTAAAAAACCTAAAAATAAAAAGAGTATCGATTTTATCTTCAAAGAAAATTTCATTTATATGGGAAGATTGGAAGGCGGACCGCTTTTTTTGGCTTCAATCCTGCCAAAAGTCGGCGTCTCTGCCACTCTTCCAGGAAAATGGTAGATGGTTGCCAATTCTTCGGTATTAAGAATAAATGTTTTTCTTGGATAAGGTATATAAAAACAGGAACGATTTTTATACGCATTCAACATTATATTTCTCCTCAAATTCTCCCGCGTTTTTTTAAAAAAATAATCAACTGTTGTTGCGTTTACCGGCTTAAATCCGTTTAGATTTGGTGAATTATATTGCTTTGTCAAAAGAAGCATTGAAACTAATTTTGCCGCATCATATACCTCTTTTTTAGCAATATATATCATCCTCATATTAACATCATATCCTAGTTTTGAAACACTCTTTTGTACTGCCTTTATCAAATCAGTTTTACCAGGATGCAAACCTCCCAATGCTTGAATCATGTTTTTATCATCAACACCCTCTTTTATACCCATAATTTTTTCAATAAGTTTTTCTCCCTCTTCTTTCCACTTTTTTTTCGTAGCTCTAATTAAGATTTGAAACCAAACTTGTTCGTCCTCCCCCAATGAACCAAGGAATTCAATAAGTGAAGTAAGTGGATCTGTTTTCTGCTCTTCTTTTGTAGCTGTCTCATGCAAGCCGTAATCAATATATGTTTTTATAGGATAAGCATCTTCTGCAATTAATGCAAATTCTGAACCAAACATATTCCATTCCTGCATAAATTCAGGCTTATTAGAAATATTTGTATAATCACTAGCTTCTATAATCTCGACATTTGGATATTGCGCGTAAATTTGCGCTTCAACTACTTTTCTAAAAAATTTTTGGGTATAAATATAAAAATGCACTTCTCCATTAATTCCGACTATTTCTAAACTAAACCATGCTGTCAAAAATCCATTCCAATATTGCTCTATTAAGTTTCCTGTTCTAGTCGTATGAAGACTATTTAAAAAAACTTCCATTGCCCTGGGACTCTTTGCTATATCTCGCGGAAGTTTCATCTCTAATAAAATCCAACTGAGATTATTTATATATCTTGCTCTTACATAATGAACCCACAATTCCCAAAAAATGATTGCTAAAATAATTGGCAACCATATATAATAAAGGCTTATTAATATATCTAAAGATTTTAAAAGAAAATCTTTAGTAAGAACTGATGAAAATGACATAAATTATGCAGTTGTATAATCACCTTCTACGTTTCTTTTGAAATAATTCCTATTTTGCAAATTCACAAGAATTGTATTCTCTTTTACGTATCGTTCCTTCAAAACTCTTTTTATAATCTCTTCTTTGCTTAAGGGAGTAGAGTTTTTAAGCATGTTTTTTATTACATCCCGCACAACACCACTTGTATATCCCCATTCCCTTAATGCATAAAGGCCTCTGCCAACCAAAACAAACCGATCGTCTTTAATAAGTTCATTGTGGGTAGTCGCTGGATGCGCTTTTCTGTTAAAAATTTCGCTTATTTTGCTGGCAACTTCGTTGAAATGTAGCGGAGAACCATGTTTTTTAATAACAAGGTAAGCAAAATCGCGCATGCCTCGAGGGCTTATGTTCGGCGAAGAAACAAGGCCCCACTCACCTAATGCGTTTTTATTTATAACTTTTGAGATAACCAGCCAAGAGCGAATCATCTCTTCTTCAATTTTTTGTTTCTTAAAAATTTCTGAAACATGTTTTTTGAGATAAGAAATTATTCTTTCTTCAGTCATTAATTCTTCAGGGGAAATCTGTTTATGTAGATTTCTTAAAGCCTGATGGATATTATCCGCATTTTCCATATCAATAGTCCAGCGATGCAAAAATTCTTCATCTTCCTTTATTTTAGTAAAATCATCTCCAAGAACTAAAAGAAAATAAATATGATTATGTATAATTGGATCATCGGATAGATTTTTTAAAAATGATTCTTCTTCTACAATCCCTCCCTTTCTTTCTATATGGCTTTTTAATTCATCAAAAACATCTCCGAGAGAGGAAAAGATATTGTGCTTTTTTATAAGATTCAAAGAAAAATTTTCTATTTGCCTTATTCTTTCTCTTGTTATATTATAATTCTGCCCTATGGCCTCTAATGTCTTTGATTCTGGAGAAAATCCTAATCCATATCTTTGTAAAATAATTTCCTGAGATCGAGGAGGAAGTATGGCAATGATTTTTTTAATTGTCTGTTTTGGCTTAAATTGAAGCATAATTGAAAGTATATTTATTATACAATTATTTTAATTTAAATTAAATTACAATATTTATCAATTTATTGGGTATAAATATGGCTTTTTGTATAGATTTGCCACTTATCCATTTTCTAACATTTTCTCTTTGCAATGTCAAATCTTTTGCCTCTGCTTCAGAAATTCCAACAGAAACCTCAAAAACATCTCTGACCTTACTATTTATCTGAACAACTAAATTATAAGTATTTTCTTTTATCTTTCTTGAGTCATCTTGAGGCCATTTTTCTAGAAATATTGATTTTTTATGGCCAAGGTTTTTCCATAATTCCTCGGCTATGTGAGGAGCAAAAGGACTAAGTAACATAACGAGTAACGCGTAATGAGTAACGGGTAATTTTTCCTGCTTCTCCATTTCGTTAAGTAAAATCATTAAGGCGCTGATAGCGGTATTAAATTTTAAATTTTCAATATCCTCAGAAACTTTTTTTATGGTTTTATGAAGCAAAGATTCAAAGGACTTAGAAGCAAGGCTTCCACTTAGAAGCCTTGCTTCTAAGTGGAAATGTAATTTCCATACTCTTTCCAAAAATCTTTTCACTCCCATGATTCCAGTCGAATTCCACGGACCGCCCTGAGAATATTCTCCCATAAAACAAAGGTACATTCTTACTGCATCAACGCCAAAATTTTTTACCAGTTCATCTGGATCAATGACATTACCTTTTGATTTAGACATCTTCTGTCCATCAGGACCGAGAATTATCCCTTGATGCCTCAATGCGTCAAATGGTTCATCAAAATTTAAATAACCAAAGTCTCTCAGAGCCTTCGTGAAAAATCTTGAATATAAAAGATGGAGAACGGCGTGCTCCGCTCCGCCTATATATATATCAATCGGAAACCATGATTTTAATTTATTTACATCAGCGAATTTCTTTTTATTTTTCGGGTCAACATAACGCAGATAGTACCAAGATGAACAAACAAAAGTATCCATAGTATCCGTTTCTCTTTTTGCCGAACCCTTGCATTTCGGGCATTTTACATTGATAAATTTTTCTGAATGCGCCAAAGGCGACCTGCCTTCCTCTGTAGGTAGATAATTTTTCACATTCGGCAATTTCACTGGCAAATCCTTTTCCGACACCGGCATTTCTCCGCATTTATCGCAGTAAATTATCGGAATCGGCGCTCCCCAATATCGCTGACGACTCACCAGCCAATCACGAAGTTTATAATTTATTTGTTTGCTCCCTAATTTATTTTTCTCCAGCCATTTTGTCATTTCTTCTCGCGCCTTCTCTGAAGTTAAACCAATAAATTGATTGGAGTTAACAAGGATTCCATCTTTTGTATAAACCTGATTTTTAATATCTCCGCCGGAAACAGACTCTGTAATTTTTAAACCATATTTCTTTGCAAACTCAAAATCCCTTTTATCATGCGCCGGGACGGCCATCACGGCGCCAGTGCCGTAATGCCCCAAAACATAATCAGCCACAAAAATCGGTACCTTCTCATTATTAAAAGGATTTATCGCTTTTATTCCTTTTAATTCAACGCCGGATTTTTGTTTGTCTTCTGTCAATCTCTCCCTCTCTAACTTATGCCTTGCTTCTTCAACATACTTTTCAACTTCGTCCAGATTTGAGATTTGAGATTTGAGATTTGAGATAATTTCGTGTTCCGGCGCTACCACAACATAAGTGCACCCAAAAATAGTATCAATACGCGTAGTAAAAACTTCTAATTCCTCTAGTTTTAACTTTTCACTTTTAATTTTAAACTTTATAATCGCTCCTTCAGAGCGCCCTATCCAATTCACTTGCATTATTTTTGTCTTTTCCGGCCAATCAAGTTTATCTAAATCTTTCAGTAATTCATCCGCATACTTTGTAATTTTAAACAGCCATTGTTCAATCTCGCGCTGAATCACTTCCATTTCGCACCTCTCACACTTTCCGTCAACAACCTGCTCATTTGCCAAAACTGTATGGCATTTCGGACACCAATTTGCCGGGGCTTTTTTCTTGTAAGCCAAGCCGTTTTTGTAAAATTGCAAAAACATCCATTGTGTCCATTTGTAGTATTCCGGATCAGAAGTAATGACCTTACGCGACCAATCATACATTGCGCCAATACTTTTAAGTTGCTTGGTCATTACTTTAATGTTTTTATAAGTCCAATCTTTAGGGTGAATTTTTCTTTTTATGGCAGCATTCTCCGCTGGCAAACCAAAAGAATCAAAGCCCATAGGAGACAAAACATTAAATCCCTGCATCTTTTTCATACGGGCGTAAACATCAGCTGGAGCAAAATTGTACCAGTGGCCTATATGCAAGTCGCCCGAAGGATATGGAAACATTACAAGGTGATAAAAATTTTTCCCGCTTTTTACAGAATCTTTAACTTTATGAATCTTTGTTTTTTCCCAATACCTCTGCCATTTTTTTTCAATTTTTTTAAAATCGTATTTTTTCATTTTTACTCATTTCTGAATTTTTTTATTCCCATATAAACAAGAATAATAAGAGCGACTCCAAGAATTATAAACCGCAGATAATCATTCATGGCTGACCAATATCTTATTGTGCCGATAATTAAAGACAAAAGACCTCCAAAAGATAAGCCCAAAGAAACGGCCTCTGACTGCCCTACCATAAATCCCACAACAATAGAGATAACTCCGGCTATTATCAAAACAATAAAAACATTGCGATTATAAAAATCGCGCGCGCTTTCAAAATCTTTTCTGCAAGAATATTGCACATCGCACCACCCCCTTGGCTCTTTTATGTCTTTCATAACAGGCTGGGGAGCAGGCACTGATTTAGATGAATCTTCGGCATAAAAAACTTGATTGGCTGACCACATTCCTCCTGTATTTTTGCATTCCTCTTCTGAATTATATACTTTTGATGAAAATTCTGGCTTGCAAAAATCATCGTATTTCGGCTCATCGTAAAAAGTCACCACGCCGTAATTAAAAAACAGATTAAGCACGATAATTATACCTAACACAAGGATCAATTTTTTGAAATTTATATTCCTCATAAAAGCATTGTACAACATTTTCTTTAAATAGTATAATATGTATGTATGTATGTATGTATGGTCGATTAATTACTAGTTAAAATGATCAAGTTTATTATGAACCAAAAAATAAAGCCGATAATTATTATAACTGTTTTGGCGATATTAATTATAGGGTTTGCGGTCTTTTACAAAGGAGCAGAAAGTCCAACAACTCAAGAAAATAAAGAAATAGCAAAAGAAGCAACAAAAGAAAATATCCTTCCACCGGCAACCGGCAATATCAATGACGCTATTAATGCCATTATTGATGGCGCCACAAAAGAACAGGATTTAACTGCCGAAGAATTTACGGACAAAACACTGTTAGATATAGACAGCCAGACAATAAATGAATTTGGTCAATCTGCATCAAATTATGAAAACGGCATTTAAAAAAATAATTATATCGGTCGCAATAACGCCGATGATAACAACTTTGATATTGCCTTCTGTTGTATTTGCTCAAAGAATACAGAATAATAATATAAAAAGAGATACCGCTTTTTGCTTAAAAATTTCTGATACTTTGACAAATATAGAAAATCGCACGGATGAACGTGAAGCAAAAATCAAAGAGAGAATAGGAGCGCGCCAGTCAAATATTGATGAGCGCCGTGAAAAACGCGATGACAGATTGGCTGAATTCCGCCAAAAGAGGGATGAAAACCGTAACGAGCATTTTCAAAAATTGATGGAAAAAGCCCAGACCGATGCGCAGAAACAGGCTGTTATACAATTTCAGATTGACATCAATAATGCCATTACCGCAAGAAAGACGGCGATTGACAAAGCAATCAGCGATTTCAGACAGAGTATTGATAATGCCATTTCATCAAGAAAAGTATCTGTGGATTCTTTGGTATCTACTTACAAAAACTCCATAAAAGAAGATTTCAATAAGGCCAAGACTGATTGCGACAACGGAGTTGCCACATCAGAGATACGCACAACTCTTAGAGCAAGTTTGAAAGGATTGAGGGAAAAATTTGAAAATGACAGAAAAAATCTAGATAAAGTCAACGATTCAATAGATTCCCTTATAACCGCGAAAAAAGCCGCTTTTGAGAAAGCCATATCTGATTTTAAAACAGCAGTCCAGGCAGCAAAAGAAAAATTAAAAGCAGCATTTCCAGAGTCTTAAATTTTAAACTCTATCACATCTCCGTCGCAAACGACATAATCCTTGCCTTCAATGCGCACCAGGCCCCTTTCGCGTGCAGAAGAATACGAACCGGCATCTAAAAGTTTCTGCCAGTTTATAACATCTGCCTTAATGAATTTCTCCTTGAAATCAGTGTGAATGGCAGCGCCTGCTTCTGGAGCCGTGCTTCCATTTTTAATCGTCCATGCCCGTGTCTCATCCTCACCCGTTGTTAAAAAAGTGATAAGACCTAATAATTTATACGCTTCAACAATCAATTTATCTAAATTACTTTGTAAATCTAGTTCTTTCTTGTCTTCATCGCTCATTTCCATCAAATCCTCTTCTTCTTTAATATCTATCTTTAAACCGAAGGCGGACTTCGATTCATTGCCTGAAATATTAAAGATGTACAAAATAGGTTTGAGTGTAAGCAAGTGTAAATCTTTCATTAAATCAATTTCTTCTTTATGTAAATCGCATTTTAATGCTGTTTTTCCGGACTCAAGTTCTGATTGTATTTTTTTTACAATTTCCATTTTTTTAATCGCTTCTTTATCCTGCGATTTCACTTCTTTTTCCAGTTTCTGGATTCTTTTGTTTATTGTTTCCAAATCCGCCAATATCAATTCTGCTTCTATTACGCTAATGTCGTTTTCCGGATCTATCTTATTATGAACATGAATTATTTTATCGTTTTTAAACGCGCGCACAACTTCTGCAATAACGTCTACCTCCCTGATATTTGCCAAAAATTTATTTCCTAAACCCTCGCCCTCTGCCGCGCCCTTAACCAATCCGGCAATATCAACAAACTCTATGGCTGCCGGCACAATTTTTTTGGAATGAGAGAATTCCGCAAGTTTATTAACTCGCTCATCTGGTACCTGCACCACACCCACATTCGGGTCAATAGTGCAAAAAGGATAATTCTCAATATTAACCTGTTTTTTTGTCAGCACCTTAAAAAGAGTGCTTTTTCCGACATTTGGTAATCCGACAATTCCGATAGCTAGTTTTGAACTCGACATTGTTATTTATTGAAATTGGTATATGACCATAAACTTTTAATTTTTCTTTTGTTCCGACAACTGGCTCTGGCACAGAAACTATCCCAACGGCAATAATAGCGCTTGCCGTAAGAGATATAACCTTATTAAATATTGAACTAATAAAATGCCACATATATATTTAATGCTAATACTATTACTGGAAAAATCAACCAAAAGCAAAAACGCCCGAGAGAGCGTCTTGCTGATTATTGAAACAATATTATTACTCAATAATTCTAAATGGTCCGGCAAGTGGTTCAGTAAATGGTAATGTAACTTCTTGCGAACGATATGCTGTTGGTACAACAAAAGGAGTTGAAGTACTACTTATACAATCATTGATTATCCAAGGAGCCGTACCTGTTGCTGTATATGATAAACTATTAAGATTTATAACTGGTGCATCTTCTGTGGCTACAAAAAAAGGTGTGTGTCTCGTGTCATCTCTGTATAATCTTTGGGACATTAAACTCCCATCAACATATGGAATACCAGTACAGTCTACTTCATCATAATATAACACCTTATTAGTAGCCTTTAATTCTACTTTTTTTGATTTATCTTCTAAAAAACGTAATGCCACACCTAAATCTGATAAATATGTAACATAAGTTGCAACAGAAGAATAACTCAAAGAACTATCCAAAAGATTATCTATACTTAGTAATTTACCTAAATTCTGTCCATTTGCATCTATTAAATAAAACGATGTTCCTGATGACCCCGATTCTCCTTGTGGACCTTGAGAGCCTATTGGACCTATTTCACCTTGTAAACCTTGAATACCCTGTGGACCCTGTGGTCCTACTGGACCAGGCGTTAAAACAATATTATCTATTTTATTTTGTAATTCTGTTATGGCTTTCCATATTGCATCCCATGGGTTACCTCCACCCTGCGCAGAAGCCACACTGACCCCAACAACTAACGCTATTACGCTAAATACTATATATTTTTTCATATTAATTTTAATATTAATCTTTATAATCGACGATTGTTTTTATTTTTTTTATAAACTTGGCAATCCTGGTAATCCAAAAGAATCCTTAATATAACCACTATGATCTATGTCTATGTCTATTTCTATGCCATTTTGCAGCATTAAAAAAAACCAAAATATAGCAATTAGTAATGCTAATTTAAACCAATTGTTTTTAATAAAATTTAATAATTTCTTCATTTTTTCTTTCATAAATTTAAATATTACCTTTTCTGATTTCTTCTCTTACTAAAGCATTAAAACTACTAGCTGCTTCAATCCTTTTCTTAATTTCTTCAGGATTATCTTGTTGTTTTTCAATATAAATATTTATCCTATCCTTTAACTCTAAAGGCAAAAGCCTGTTATCATCACTGCCGTGAGTTTTATCTTCTGGGTCTCCATACATGGGATGATGCTTTCTCACAACAGCATCTGCTTCTTTTTCTGTTTTTCCGTCTTCCCTCATTTTTATATATAATGACATTTTATACATTTCATCAACTTTCAATATCATTTTTCGCTCAATTTCATTCAAATTGAACCACCATCTTATATCTTCATCTCTAACTCCTTCTTTTCTTTTCTTTTCAAAATTTTTCCTAATATTATCTTTCGTTTTTTCTTGTTCCAGAAAAATATCCCCTTGATTACTCGGTAAATTATATGTACCTTGTTTCTTTGAATCCTCTATGACCTTGTCTAATATATCTCTTACTATATTTTCTGCGTCTGGGATATTCATTTCAATAAACATATTTGTATATGTCTCGAGAAGAGATTTTTCCATATCATTATATGATTTTCCAAATAGTCCCATGTTTATTTTTTTATATTAATCAATAATAGCCCATACCACTAATACTAAAAATATTATTAGTGATGTTATTGCACCCCAATGAGAATATTTACTAAATTCTTTTGGATAACTCATATTATTTAATTTTTTTAAAACTAATCTCTATTTAAAACAAAAATAGTAATACCCAAAGCAATAAAAATCCCTCCGCCAATCACTGTGCCAATACCATTAATCCCACTCTCAAAAGAAGCCATTGCTCCCAATAAAGTAAGTACAATACCAGTCAATAACGAGATTATATATAAAATATTAGTAAATATTTTCATATATCTTAATTATACAGGAATCTTCACCTCAAAATCAATATTCTTAATTTTTTACTACAGACCGCAATATTCTCCCAGCGCCATCACGATCCACAATAATCCGTCCATACCTTGGCTCTGGTAGTTTTAATTCAAAATAAAAAGGTATCAATCTATCACCAAAACTATGTCTAGTTGTGTTCAAACCATACCGATACTTAAAGGCATTTCTACAATATAGCAAAAACAATATATAATTTAAACTTCTGAAGGAGATGTTCTCAGTAACAAATTAATTAATCATTGATAAATAAACAATGTATTTTTTGGCATAAATTTATTTAATCACGCTGGGGAGTTGGTAGAGCGAGGTTTTGCCGGTCAAAATTTTGAAAAGATTTTCAATAAAATCGCCTCCTGCATAGCCGATAATTATAGCTATGGCCGGAGTGAGAGTTGGTAAGCCCAAAAAATTCATACCCAAATCCTTGGTCACCCAAGCAGCTAGCAATCCGATAACTCCGGAAACCAGAACGCTAAATATAAAATAACCAATCTGGAAAGAAACATTTTTATAAGAACTGCGGTATTTGATGTAACCGACCAGCCCACGCATAATACCGCCAGCAAACCCGGCTAAGATAATATAAATATACATAGAGTTTAAAATTAAAATTATTAATAATAATCCCCTTTTTCGACTGATTTAATTATATCATATTCCCCAAAACCAAAAACGCACAAATAAAAAAAGAGGGGAGCCGAAGCTACCCTCTTAAAAACGTAATGTGCAGATTGGGAATGCAAGCCTAATTATTAGTTGATATGAAAGATCTTTAAAAAAGATCAACTAAAATTAGGACAAGCAACCCGCTCTGCGACACTACCTTAAAAAGATGGAAAAGAACTATTACACCTATAGTATAGCAAACTGAAATAATTTGTCAAGCGATCGCCTCTAGATAACATCTTTCTTTGGCTATCTTTGGCTATCGCATAGCCAAGTTAAAATTATTATACCTCAAATAGCAAAAACAATGTATAATTTAAATAATGAGAGTTGGAT
>JBBTUP010000009.1:0-1907 GCA_038063695.1 Patescibacteria group bacterium | reverse complement strand
TTTATCAAAAATTTTTTTGTATTTTCGTCTAGGTCTACAAATTCATCGGCAACCTCTCTTAATTTTGACGAGGTAGATTTGCCAAAAGCCATTACCTCAACCCGCCTCCCTTGATTTTTTAGATATTCGACAAGCGGAACATAATCTCCGTCTCCGCTTGCCAAAACAATCACGTCAACAATCTCCGAGGTTTTTATGGCGTCAACAGCAATGCCCACATCCCAGTCCGCCTTTTTCATCCCTCCATAATATTCCTGCAGATCTTTCACTCTTATTTCTATCCCTAAATTTGTGAGCGCCTCAAAAAAGGGCTTTTCCTCGCCTGTTTTTGTGCGCACCACATAAGCAAAAGCCCGAATAAGCTGCCTTTGCCCGACAGACGTATCCAAGAGTTCTTTAAAATTTACGCGCTTTTGATAAATTGCCCTGGCAGAATGATAAAGATTCTGCACATCCATCAACACTGCCACACGCTGGTTTTTATATTTAGATGAAGATATCAAGAATGTGCTAATTTTATCTATTGTGGAAGCC
Organism: Patescibacteria group bacterium; assembly: GCA_038063695.1. Lineage (GTDB taxonomy): Bacteria > Patescibacteriota > Minisyncoccia > UBA9983 > UBA9983 > JBBTUP01. The sequence goes on along the minus strand of JBBTUP010000009.1, from coordinate 1,373 downwards.
ATTATTTTTTCAAACCTATTTTTTTAGCAAGCGTATCATGACGCTTTTTGTCCTTTTTTGATAAATAATTCATCAATGTCCGCCTGTCAGAGACCATTTTTAATAAACCTCTTCTTGAATGATTGTCTTTTTTATGCTTTTTTAGATGTTTTGCCAATTCTTCAATTTTTTTTGAAAGAAGGGCAACCTGCACTTCTGGAGAGCCAGTATCCTTTTCATGAACCTTGAATTCTCCTATAACTTTCTGTTTTTTCTTGGTTTTTAGCATTGTTTAAAATATACCAAAAACTCGTAATTTTTGCAAGTTTTTCGAACTTCCAAAATTTCCAAGGTCCGACCTTGGTAAACTATCTACTCTACTCGATATTTCAACCAATCTCCAATAAAATTATTGAATTCTTTAGTGTTCTTAAAATATTCAGGAAACTCACTTATATTTAAAATAGGATCATTTTTTTTATTACCGATAAAATACAAATAACTTGACCAAGGATAATTATTTAAAAAATCTTTAGTTGTATTAAAATCTTTAATTCCACTCTCTTTCCATTTCGGCTCTATTAATTTAATGGGATTCAAATGTATATAAGCAAAAATATATTTCAGGTATCCATCTTTATCAAGTAATTGTGCACCAAATTTACCTTGGAATAAACTGCCACTCCTTTCATTTTTTTTATTAAAATACATAGCATATCCTGTATTTAATTTTTTCATAAAATTAGGGATCCCGTTTTCTGTTTTTTCTTTAATAAGTAAATGAAAGTGATTTGGCATCAGACAATAAGCCCCAATATCAACCATAATTTTACCCCTATCTATTTGTTCCAAGGTCCGACCTTGAGATATTTGATATAGATACTGTTTAACAACAACAGGATTATTTCCATTGCAAAGATAGAGTAAAATTAAAAATCTTTGATAATTACTTTCATTAAGGAAAATATCACGTTTTTCTGTCCCCCGATCAAAAATATGATAATAATTTTCTGGAGTAAATATTATTTTTCTGTTCATATTTTTATTATATCATATCTCCAAGGTCCGACCTTGGTAAACTCTTAACAATTTTGACAGGACGACATTTTTTGCAACTCTTTTTTCTGATATACTAAAAGTATGTCGCAAAACATAAATGACTTAAAAAGAGAATTCTTGGAATACCTAGAAGTGCAAAAAGGCAGAAGTTTGAGGACTATTGAAAATTATGACAGATATTTAAATCGTTTTCTAGAATTTTCTAAAATTAACAGCCCCAGCGAGATAAGCGACGACTTAATTCATAAATACCGGCTCTATCTTAACAGACAAAAAGGCGCAGAAAACGACAATTTAAAACGCAAAACGCAGAATTATTATTTAATAGCCCTGCG
>JBBTUP010000008.1:3670-12700 GCA_038063695.1 Patescibacteria group bacterium | reverse complement strand
TTTTGCCTTAAAAATTCCATGGCGCCGTAGAGACCGCCGATATCTTTGAGTTTTGCTTCTTTGATTTTTGGAATTTTGGGAAAAGCAATAAAAATTTTCTTCAGATATTTTATTGATTTATTCAGAGAAATTTTCGGGTTACCAACAACCATGGGCCCGCCAACCACAACGACATCCGGAGACCAATGAACAATTATATTATTAAGCCCGTATGCAAGCCATTTTGCCAATTCATCCCAAACTTTTTTATCGTACACTTCATAGGGCTTTTTTCCAAACCGCTTCTGAAGTGAAGAACCTGAAATAAGCTGTTCTAAAGTTTTTGGAGCATCTATAATCTGTTTGCCGATTTCAAAACCAATTGCCTTTTTGTCTATGCAACCATCCACAATTCTAACGCCACCCACGCCCGTGCTTACTGTTATATACGCAATAATCTTTTCTCCTTTGCCCGCTCCATAAACTGCCTCACCCAAACCAACCAAAGCAGAATCATTCTCAATGTAAACAGGCGCGGAAAAATATTTCTCTAAATCTTTAATCAATGAATTATTATGCCAATCTAACAATGCAGGAGAACGAGACGGCGCACCTCCAGATATCGCGAAAATTTTTCGGCCCTTGGCAAGAATCTTAATATTATCTTTCAAAACCCTTATCCCATCTTTATATTTTTTCGGAGTGCTCAAAATTATCGGCTTGCCAAAAACCCTGCCGTTTTTTGAAACCGCAATCCTCATCTTTGTCCCGCCTATGTCAAAAAGTATGAACATATTAATATTTATATTATAATAAAATAAACATGAATAAGGAAGAAACACAAAACGAACACAAAGGTCTTTCATCTAAAGAGGCGCGAAAACGACTTTTAAAATTCGGTGAAAATACCGTTTTTAAAAGAAGAGGAATCAGCCCAATTGTCGCTTTTGTAAAAAAATTCAACAGCCCGCTAGTAATAATACTCGCCTTGGCATCTTTGGTTTCTTTTTTCTTTGGCCAAAAAATAAACGCAATTATTATATTGATGATGATAATTATCTCAGCTATTTTGGAATTCATAAACAGTTATAAATCGGAAAAGGCGACAGAAAAACTTTCCTCTAAAATAACAACCACTGCCACTGTTCTCAGGGACGGCGAAAAACAGGAGATTGACCTCAAAAAGATTGTGCCAGACGACATAATTTTTCTCTCTGCCGGAGATATAATTCCGGCTGACTGCGAAGTTCTGGAAGCCAAGGATTTTTTCGTGAACGAATCAGTATTAACAGGAGAATCTTTTCCGACAGAAAAACATATTAAAGGAAAAGTATTTCTCGGCACCAGCGTTGTCACCGGATTCGCCACGACGCTCGCGCTAAAAACCGGCCACTCCACAGAATTCGGCAAGATAGCAGAAAAACTTTCTGAAATTCCGCCTGAAACCGATTTTGAGAAAAGTATAAAAAAATTCAGCATCTTTATCGCAAAAGTTATTATTGTAATGGTAGTATTTGTCTTTCTCGCCAATGCAATACTCAAAAGAAATCTTCTTGAATCATTCATATTCGCAATAGCCATTGCCGTTGGTGTCACACCAGAACTGCTTCCTGTTATTATGTCCGTATCATTAAGCCGCGGCTCAATAAGAATGGCAAAAAAAGATATCATAGTAAAAAATCTTTCATCTATAAATAATTTCGGAGAGATGAATATATTATGCACAGACAAAACTGGCACATTGACTGAAGACAAAATCACCCTCATAAAACATATTGACGGATTTGGAAAGGAATCAGAAGAGGTTTTATTATATTCATACTTATCAAGCATATTGCATACTGGCGTGGAAGGGCCCTTAGACAAAGCAATTAAAGAATATAAAAAAATAGACGTCTCCCATTATAAAAAAATAGACGAAATACCCTTTGATTTTTCCAGAAAAAGAAATTCCATAATCATTGAAAAGGACGGCAAAAGAATTATCTCCACAATGGGCGCGCCTTATGAAATTTTTCATATCTGTAAATCATACAAAAAAGACGGCAAAGATTTTAAATTTGATTCTGATGTAAAGAACAATATCGAATCGCTTTTTAATGATTTGAGCAACGACGGATTTCGCGTCTTAGCCATTGCCGTAAAAGAAATTCACTCCCATCATGACACATACGAAGTGGATGAAGAAAAAGACATGGCATTTTTGGGCTTTACCGCCTTTCTTGACCCGCCCAAAAAAGGAGTCAAAGAAACTATGGACGAATTTGAAAATCTCGGCATAGAAGTAAAAATTCTCACTGGCGATAATGAAATTTTATCAAAAAAAATATGCAAGGATATAGATCTGCCTTATACCGGAATCCTTTTAAACAGCGAAATAGAAAATATGAGCGATGCAGAACTGACAAGAAAAGCAAAACAGACAACAATTTTTGCCAGAATCACACCCCAGCAAAAAGAAAGAATAATAAAAGTTTTAAGAGAGGCAAAAAACGTAGTAGGATACCTCGGCGACGGTATTAATGACGCGCCTTCGCTTAGAGCCGCTGATGTGGGCATCTCTGTAAATAATGCCGTTGATGTTGCAAAAGAAACAGCTGATATAATCTTAACCCACAAAAGTTTAAGCGTGCTTAAAGACGGTATTATAGAAGGCAGAAAAACATTCCATAATACAATGAAATATTTGATGATGGTTTTGAGTTCTAATTTCGGCAATATGTTTTCCATGGTGGTCGCGTCTATTTTTTTGCCGTTTTTACCCATGCTACCGGCCCAAATACTTCTCAACAACCTTCTTTACGATTCTTCTCAATTATCAATATCCACTGATACTGTTGATGAAGAAGAAATTAAAAAACCGCCAAAATGGAATATATCATTTATAAAAAAATTCATGCTGACATTCGGGGCCGTGAGTTCTATTTTTGATTTTCTTACATTTGGAATCCTGCTCTTGATATTTAAATTAACTGAGCACCAATTTCAGGCAGGATGGTTTATAGAATCAATCGCAACGCAAGTCTTTGTCATATATATAATAAGAACCAAGAAAATCCCTTTTATCAAAAGCTGGCCAGGAAAAATTGTTCTCATAAACACATTGCTTATTGTAGCAATCGCATGGATACTGCCATTTTCTCCACTTGGAAAAATTTTTAACTTCGAGACATTTTCATTTAATATAGTGCTTTATATATCAGGAATTGTCTTAATTTATCTCGTTATTACTGAGATAGTGAAAAGAATATTCTATAAAAGAATCAGTTTACCGCTTCTTTAACAGATTCTATATATCTGCAATAATCACAGTCTTTATTGGCATAAGGAATTTTACTGAGCATTAAACATTTATGCGCCTCAATTATAGCGTCTTCTACCCAATTATCATTTCCTTTATATGGAATAATTTTTACATCAAATTCCAGTTTAGCATCAAAGGTCTCTTTATCTGTATTGCCATTGCAATATACAAAATACCCTGTATTTGAAACATCGAATCCATTTCTGCGAAAAAGCCACTGATATATCTCCATCTGCCTTTTATAACCCATCTGCCATTCAGCATCAATATTAACTTCTTCATTTTTACTGGTTGATTTATAATCAACAATCATTAATTTGCCTTTAGGATCAACCCAGATATCATCTATTGCTCCGCTGATTACAAAATTAGTGGGCTTATGATGATATTGAATGCCCTTAAAATTATCTCTCCATTCATTCATCTTTTCATGACTAAATGGTATTGCGTCTATGCCATAACTTTTCATCAGAGGATGAACTATATTTCTTGTCCTATGAACATCAAATTCTTTTTTCAATAGTTTATCTACTGCAGAATTAAGAGAAAAAGGAAAACCAGGAGGCCGGCCCACGCCAAGACGCCTATCCAAATAAAAGCATCTCGGACACTCAATAAACAAATCAATCTTTGTTCTGCTTAATTTGAATACTCCTTCATCTTGGGGATCAAAAATATTTTTCGCCCGTTTTGGATTATAATATTGGGACATAAAAATTTAACTTACGGCTTGGCGTTGGGATTTTACGAGTCATATCATTATTATAACTTATTTTAATTTATAAAAAACCTTGTTGCCAAAACGCAAATCAATATATTCAAGTTTTTTCATCTTATCTTTGATTTTGGAACTTATAATCGTTTTTAAATTAAGGAAAGTGTCTTCTGCCTCATTCTCGTTATTTATAATTATTCTCCAATTGTCTGAAGTCACAATATTATAAATATTCTCATCTTTTAAGATAATCTCGTTCACCTCTATTTTTTCTAATTTTAATAAATCCTTAAATTTGATCAAATTCTTGAATTGATTACTGTCAAGAAGTTTATCTCCCAAAGACAACATATTTGAACCACTTTTTTCATCTCTAAATTTAACAATAGCGCTCCCGGAAAAAAATGGGGCCTTTTGAAAAATAAAACTGTCTTCATCTAAAAAACTGCAGTCGTTCTCATAACATAATATGGCTTCTGGCTTTCTCTCTTTAATTTCCAGATTAATAGTACCAGGAAAATCCTTATTCAGAATAATTTCTTTAATATAAGAGAAATCTTTCAAAATATCCCGTTTAGCTTTATTTTTAGGAAAAAGGAAAAAATTGCCCAAAGGAAAAATTCCTAAATATTTTTTATCCAGATAATTAGATATATATTTTGACAACTCGTCTTTATCTACTTTTTCAGAATAACTTTTTATAGATATCTTCTGGATTTTTAATTTAGGAATATAGAAAAAACTAGTAATGCCTATAATCACTATAATAAAAATTAAAAAAAGGAGAATTATTCTTATGATCATTCTTCTTTTCCTAATTCTACCTGAAGCCCTTAATATATCCCTGCGCCTCATAGAATTATCTAAGAAATTATATCTTTGTTTAAATACTTACGAAGAACTTCCGGCACTATTACTGAGCCGTCTTTTTGTTGATAGTTTTCTAAAATGGAAATGAGTATGCGAGGCGTAGCTATGGCAGTATTATTAAGGGTATGAGCAAATAATAATTTTCCATCTTTTGTACGATATTTTATGTTAGCCCTTCTTGCTTGAAAATCATGATAATAAGAAGATGAGTGTGATTCTCTATATTTTTTTTCCGAAGGAATCCAAGATTCAATATCATATGTTTTAACATTGGCCTGTCCGGTATCGCCCGTACAATTTACGACAACTCTATATGGTATGCCTAAGTCCTGAAGAATTTCTTCCGCATTTCTGGTAAGTTCTTCATGCCATTTTACTGATTCTTGATGATCAGCTTCACATAAGATAAACTGCTCCACTTTTGCAAATTCGTGCAATCTATAAATACCCTTTGTATCCTTCCCGTGGCTCCCAGCCTCCCTTCTATAGCATGGAGAAAAAGCCACATAAGTTTTTGGCAAATCCTCTTCTCTTAAAATCTCGTCTCTGAAATAACCTGTCATCGGTATTTCAGCTGTCCCTGTCAAATAAAGTTCATCTTGTGTTTTATATACATCTTCTTTGCTCTTGGGAAAATGACCGGTAGCAAAAAGATTTTCTGACTTTACTAAACTTGGCGCTATAAATGGTTCAAAATTTTTCTGAATCATTTTATCCATAGCAAAATTCCAAAGCGCCATTGATAAACGCGCCGCATCGCCTTTTAAAAAATATCCCCTAAAACCAGCCACTTTTATACCCCTTTCCAAATCAATAAGATTTAAATTCTCCATTAATTCAATGTGGCTCTTAGGAGAGAAATCGAATTGCGGTATCTCTCCCCGTTTCCTAATCTCTTGATTGTCCGCTTCTGATTCTCCTTCTGGCACAGACGGATCGGGAATATTTGGCACAAGGAACATCAATTCACTCCATTCTTTCTCTGTGATCTTTAATTCGTTTTCCCTAATTGTTAATTGGTCCTTCAATTTTTTCATTTTTTCTATTGCTTCATTTTTCTCTTTCTCGTCTTTTATCTTAACAATGCTGTCATTTTGAGCATTCTGTTCCGCGCGCATTTCTTCCACCTCTTTTAAAAGTTTCAATCTTTTATCATCTGCATTTATGAGTTCCTGCACATCAAACTCAACGCGTTTCTTCCTCGCCGCCTCTTTTATCAAACCTTGATTCTCCCGAATAAATTTTATATCCAGCATAATTTTATAATATCAAATGTGTTAATATAAAACAATGGAAAGGAAAGTTTTAAAACTGGAACAATTTCCGAGATTGCTTCAAGAAATTCCTTCTCCACCGAAGGAGTTGTATGTTATCGGCGAATTACCACCTGAAAACTCGCCTAACAGTGAAGCAGGCAAAATCTGGCTGGCGGTTGTGGGCACAAGAAGGTTTTCCACTTATGGCAAAGAGGCGTGCGAGAGGATAATTAGAGGGCTAAGAGGATATAATTTTGTCATTGTGAGCGGGTTGGCGCTTGGTATTGATTCCATTGCCCATCGCGCAGCAATAACAAACAATTTACCAACTATTGCAGTACCCGGTTCCGGCCTTGATAATAATGTCCTTCATCCTCATTCCCATAAAAAACTGGCTGAAGAAATAGTAAGGTCAGGCGGAGCGCTGGTCTCGGAATTTCCTTGGGACATGCCGGCTGGCGTATATACATTCCCACAAAGAAACAGAATTATTGCGGGCTTATGCAAAGGAACATTGATAATTGAAGCGCCGGAAAAAAGCGGGGCTTTAATTACCGCCAATTTCTCGCTTGAATTCAATAGAGAAGTTTTTAGCGTGCCTGGTTCAATATTTAATGAAAACTCAAAAGGTACAAACAAATTGATAAAAATGGGCGCCATACCCGTAACATCTGCGGATGATATCTTAGACGCCTTTGATATCCCCCGCCAAGGCGACAATCTAAAATTAAACCTGCCCAATCTTTCTTCTCTTGAACAAAAAATTTTAGAAGCGCTCATAGAGCCGATCGCAAAAGACGATTTAATAAGAAAACTCGGCCTGCCAGCCCCAGAGATAAATTCCACCTTAACCATAATGCAGATAAACGGAATAATAAAACAATCCGGCGGAGAAATTTATAGAGTATAAAAAAGGCACTTCCTACGAAGTGCCTTTTTTAATTTAAATCTGTCAACTATCCCCTATTTTTGCGATCGCAAAAATGTGTGATACTAAAAATTAGTATCATTTATAAATTATAAAAATCTTTCAAATAAATTTTATCTTTATTGTCCAATTCTTTAATTATAAAATAATGGATGAATTTACCAACTCCAAAAATCTCGCCTATAAAATCAATTTCGTCTTTATATTCAAACGGACAAATATAAACACTTTTTTGAAGAGGATAAATTTCCATATCTTTCAATTTTTTAACTAAAGCGTCTCGTCCTCTTTTGTATCTTTCCGGAATATCAAAAGAAACCATTCTCCAATATCCATCCCATTTTTTCGGTCTAATTATTTTCATTTCATCAAGTTTATATTCTAAAATCTTCTTTCTACCCTTTTCTGTAATTTCTAGTATTTGCTTTTCACCTTTTTCATAAAAATTCACCAACTTTCTACTTTCAAGATTTTTAATAGTTCTCTTTATTCTATATCTATCTCTTGCATTCTTAATACCAAGTAGACTAAAAACTTGCGGAAGATTTGGTAAGGCAAAACTGGCAACTATTAACCCGCCAATTGCCAATCCTTTTAAAATCTCTTTGGACAATTCACCCTTTGAATAATTATCTCTGATTGATATTTTTTCTTGATCTTTATTGTTTTTTATCATAATATCTATACTATCACCTATTTCTGGCGATCGCAAATATGTGTGATAGGTTGACAAACTTTATTGATTTTTGATATCCTCTGATATAATTAAATAAATGACAAAAAAATTAGTTATTGTTGAATCGCCGACAAAAGCAAAAACTATCAGCCGCTTCTTAAGCAGTGATTTTAAAATTGAATCAAGTTATGGCCACATACGTGACTTGCCAAAATCAAAAATGGGCGTTGATACTGAAAAAAATTTTGAACCGACTTATGTGATCCCCACAAAATCAAGAAAAAGAGTCAATGAACTAAAAAAAGAAGCTAAGGATGCAGATGAAATAATTTTGGCAACTGACGAGGATCGCGAAGGAGAAGCAATTGCTTGGCACCTTACCCATGCCCTTGATATTCCTGTTGAAAAAGCAAAGCGCATTGTATTTCATGAAATAACAAAAAGCGCGATTGAAGAAGCGCTTAAAAATCCACGCAAAATTGACCTAAGGCTCGTTGACTCCCAGCAAGCAAGAAGAATATTGGACCGCCTTGTGGGATACGAATTATCCCCTTTTCTTTGGAAAAAAGTCTTTAAAGGACTATCTGCGGGCAGGGTGCAGTCAGTTGCCGTACGCTTGATAGTTGATCGCGAACGAGAAATAGAAAAATTTATCCCTCAGGAATACTGGTCAATAATCGCCACTTTCAGACATCCGATGTCAACAAAATCGACATCGGATGTTGATTTTGAAGCAGGGCTCATAAAAAAAGATGGAAAAATAATTGATAAATTTGATATTAAAACAAAAGAAAATGCAGATGCCATAACAAAAGATCTAGACAATGCAAAATACAAAGTGGCAAGCATTGAAAAGAAAGAAATAAAAAGAAATCCCAAGCCGCCATTTACTACCAGCACTCTCCAGCAAGCAGTAGCAAACAGATTCGGCATGTCTGCCAAGCAAACAATGATGATTGCCCAACAACTCTATGAAAACGGATTTATTACTTACATGAGAACTGATTCTTTAAACCTTTCCGAGGATTCTCTAAAGTCAGCTAAAAAAACAATTGACAATATTTTTGGAAAAGAATTTTCATTAACAGGACCACGCAGGTTTAAAACAAAATCAAAAGGAGCGCAAGAAGCCCATGAAGCGATAAGGCCCACGGAACCGAACAAAGTCCCTGACAATTTAAAAAAAGAATTAGATGCAAAGCAATTTAAAATTTATGATTTGATCTGGCGACGTTTTATCGCCTGCCAGATGCAAGAAGCGATTTTTGATTCTACAACTGCAGACGTACTTGGACACCGAGT
>JBBTUP010000008.1:0-3570 GCA_038063695.1 Patescibacteria group bacterium | reverse complement strand
GAGTATCCATAAATTATACCTTTCGCGCCAATGGCTCTGTGATAAAATTTGAAGGATGGCTAAAGGTCTACCCATCGTCTTTTAAAGAAAACATACTCCCCGAGCTTAAAGAAAACGAATTATTAAAACTGATAAAATTATCACCAAACCAGCACTTTACAGAACCGCCTCCAAGATACAGCGAGGCATCGCTTATAAAAGCGCTTGAAGAACATGGCATAGGCAGGCCTTCGACTTATGCGCCAACAATCTCAACAATACAAACACGCAATTACGTTGAAAAAAATGAGCAGAAAAGATTTACTCCCACAGAGACCGGCATCACAGTAAACGACCTGCTGGTAGAACATTTCCCTCAGATTGTTGACCTGCAATTTACTGCAAAAATGGAGGAGGACCTGGACATGATCGCTGATGGAGATACCAAATGGGTGCCAATCATCAAAGAATTCTACGAACCATTCCATAAAAATCTTGAGAATAAATATAATGAAGTGGAAAAACAAAACAACGACGAAGAAACCAGTGAGATTTGCGAGAAATGCGGCAAACCAATGGTCATAAAACACGGAAGATTCGGGAAATTTATGGCCTGCACAGGATTTCCAGACTGTAAGAATACAAAGACAATAAAACAGGAACCGAAAACTATCGGCATGAAATGCCCAAAATGTCTTGAGGGTGAAGTTATTGAAATAAGGACAAGGTATAAAAAATTATTCTTCGGCTGCTCTAGGTATCCCGCCTGCAACTTTGCTTCTTGGAAAAATCCTATAGGAGAAAAAGAAAAAGCCGCTGATTAAGCGGCTTTTTTTGACAACAAGATGAAAGGAAAATATGCATTGCAATGAGGACAATATGGGGGAACCCTGCGAGGATCAAATATTTTAACCTTTCCACATGCAGAACATTTAAATTTCTTCATCTTTCTCCTCCTTTTTAAAATCTTTGGTCGGAACGGCTGGTAGCTAATCAGCTATCTTCGCCTTTTTATGACGATGAGGGCTTCCTCCCCGTCCCGTCTTAACTTATTTCTGAATATGAGTATACTTAAAAATATGGCGGAAGTCAAGGAAATTATTGATTTATTAAGAAATCCCTCTAAGGATGATGTAGAACTCATCATCAAGGCCTTTGATTTTGCAAAGGAATCGCATGAAGGTCATGAAAGATTATCAGAAGAACCTTACTTTATCCATCCATTTGAAACCGCAAAAACACTGGCAAAATTGCAACTTGATTCTAAGGCAATAGCCGCGGGACTTCTCCATGATGTGTGCGAAGACACAAAAGTGACGGAAAAAGAACTGAGAAAAGAGTTTGGAGAAGAAATTACCTTTTTGGTCTCTGGAGTGACAAAACTGGGAACATTAAAATACAAGAGCATAGAGATGCAAGTGGAGAATCTGCGCAAAATGTTTATGGCAATGGCAAGAGACATAAGAGTGGTCTTAATAAAAATCGCCGACAGACTGCATAATATGAAGACTCTCCAATATGTGCCCGAAGAAAAACGCAAAAGAATAGCGCTTGAGACATTAGAAATTTACGCGCCTCTGGCAAGTCGCTTAGGCATGGGAAAATTCAAAGGCAAACTTGAAGACCTTGCTTTCCAATATGCCTATCCAGACGAATATAAGGAAATGAATGAAATGATAAAAAATGAGTACGACAAGAAAGAAAAGGATCTTGCAAAAATAAAATATGAACTGAACGAGGAATTGAAAAAAAATAATATTAAAAACTTTCAGTTTGATTCACGAGTAAAACATATCTACAGCCTTTATAAAAAACTGAAGAGACCAGATATGAATATGAATCTCAATAAAGTATATGACCTTATAGCAATAAGAATTATAGTTGACTCAGTCGAGGAATGCTATAAAACTCTGGGAATAATACATAAAATGTGGAAGCCTCTGCCGGGCCGAATAAAAGATTATATTGCTGTGCCAAAACCGAATGGATACCAAAGTTTGCATACTACTATCTTTGCCACAGACGGAAAAATAACAGAAATTCAAGTGCGGACAAACAAAATGCATGAAGAAGCGGAATATGGAATTGCTGCCCATTGGGCATACACAGAATCCGGAAAGCCTAAAAGAGGAGGAAAATTCAATCCAAAATTATCATGGGTAAAACAACTCGTAGAATGGCAAAAAGATAATTCAAAGTCAAAAGAATTCTTGGAAACTTTAAGAATCGATTTCTTCAAGGACCGCGTATTTTGTTTTACTCCCAAGGGCGATGTTGTTGACTTGCCTGAAGGAGCCACAGCAATAGATTTTGCTTATTCCATACACAGCGACATAGGCAATCATGCTTCAGGCGCGACAATTAATAATAAATTTGTCGGTCTTGACTCAATTTTAAACAATGGAGATATTATAGAAATAAAAACTCAGAAAAACAAAAAACCAAGTATGGAGTGGTTAAAACAAGCAAAGACAACATTTGCAAAAAAGGAAATAAAAAGCGCCTTGAAAAAGGAAGGGTTTTTTTGAAAGATTAAAACCTAAATTGTAAAATTCTGTGCCAATTTATCTTCATCATCCGGCTCCTCTGATTCAAACGGATTTATCGGTTCATCATATAAAATATTTCTTAAATCATCCTTTTCTGAAATTTCATCGCTATCTTGACTATCGTCTTCTATCATCTTATCCAATAATGCCCTAAGTTCCTCTTCGGAAAAAAAATCAATATGAATCTTCCCTTTACTGCCTGTTTTTTCTATTTGAACTCTTGTGCCTAATTTTTCAGAAAGTTTCTCCTCTAAAAATCTTGTTTCTTGATCGGATGCAAAATTTTTCTTTCTGGCTTTTTCCTTAGCAATACTTCTTGAAATTCTTTCCGCTTCTCTGACAGATATTTTTTTATAGATTATCTCTTTATAGAGAGTTATCTGCTCCTGCGGCCTGTCTGAAAGCATTAAAAGAGGTCTTGTATGGCCCTCGCTGATAGCGCCGTCAGAAAGCCCTCTTTGAATTTCTTCGGGCAAACCTAGGATCCTTAAGGAATTTGAGATGTATTCCCTGCTCTTGCCAATCTTCGTGGCAATCTCATGATGCTTGAGATTAAAACTGTCTATCAATTTTTTGAAAGCCCTGGCCTTTTCTAGAGGATTTAAATCCTCTCTCTGCAAATTTTCTATTATTGCCAGTTCCAATCTGACTTTTTCTCCTTCATCCTCGCGAATAATCACAGGGACTTGATTAAGTTCTGCCATTTTTGAGGCACGCAAACGTCTTTCTCCTGCAATTAACTCATATTCAACCACAGTACCGCTCGGCACTTCAATCTCTCTTCTTGTTACAACCAAAGGCTGCAAAACGCCATACTGCCTGATGGAGTCAGCCAATCCTCTTAAAGATTCTTCTTTAAAACTTTCTCTGGGCTGCGTTGAATTGGGCTTTATTTTGTCTGTTTCAATCCAAAAAATGCTTTGTTGTCTTGGAAATTTATTCACCCCGTTAGAAGTTTTCATATTTATATTTTTTAACCAATAACAAAAGCCGTAAGGCGAAATCGCTTTTAAAAGATTGCATTATTATAATGTCTGCTGAA
>JBBTUP010000007.1:2396-10243 GCA_038063695.1 Patescibacteria group bacterium | reverse complement strand
AAAGGGGTAAAATATGCTATTATTAATCTATGAATAAGGAAGAATTAGACAATTTAATTCGTGTTTTTAAGTTTTATCCTGAAATAAAATTGGTTTATTTTTTTGGTTCAAAAGCAAGAAAAGATAGTGGTCCTTTAAGCGATTATGATTTAGCTTTTTATCTTGACGAAAAAGACAAAAAGAAAATTTTTGATATTAAGTTCAAATTGCATGATGAAATCAGCCGTCTGTTTAAAACAGACAAGGTTGACATTATTATGTTAAATATCACAGAAAGTCCTGAACTAAAATACAATATTATTAAGGAAGGAAAGTTGATTTATGAAAAAGAACCGTTTAGGATTATGATTGAGCCGAAGATTCTTAACGAATATTTTGATTTTCACGATTTGCTTTTAAAATACAATTTAACAAAAGCATAATATGACAAATGTAAATGTTATTGAAAATAAAATAAGTTCTGTTAGGAAATATTTAAAAATTCTGGACGGGTTCAAAAAATATTCTAGAAAAGAAATTGAGAATGACTTGAATATAAAAGGCGCCCTTGAGAGATATCTTTATTTAGTGGCACAAGCGACTATAGATCTGGCAGAGGCAATTGTGTCTTATAAAAAACTGCGCAAGCCGTCAACAATGAGCGAAACATTCCATATATTAAACGAGGAGGGGATTATACAGAAAGAATTGATGGAAAAAATGGTTGGAATGACTGGTTTTAGGAATGCAATCGCCCATGATTATGAAAAAATAAATTATGACATTGTTTATGATGTTTTACAAAATAGATTGGTGAATATAGAAGAATTTTTGAAATCAGTTTCAAATTTGTAAGATTTTTATATCTCGTGGAGTTACATAGTAAAAATTGACAAATTGATGTAAATAATATATTATAAAATTAGAAAAACTTAATCTTTTAAAACTAAAGCGAAGACATTGGCACACCATAGTAGAGCATATCTCACTACGGGGCAAGCATTTTTTGTGGAGTTGCCATTAAATTTTGTTTTGCTGGCGAATAAAATCAAACACTTGCGTCGGGATTTTGTTCAAAAAAAGTTCGTGCAAAGGTTAGTATTTCGTCATCGAGTCAAACTCGGTCGAGAATTAATTATGAATAAGTTTTTCTATGTTTATTCTAGTAATTATTAGTAAGTATCACACATTTTTCCGATCGGAAAAATAGGTGATACTTACTAAGAGAAATAGACAAGAAGAAAAAACTTGCAAAAATTTTATAAAAATGCTAATTTCTTTAGAGTTAAGAACATTAAAATAAAGAAAGGAGATTCATGATTACCTTAAGTAATGGAAAGCAAATTGAATTTTTGATGGCATCAGGAATGATGGGGTTTGATGGCGAAGGGCCTACTTTTTTTCATAGAATACTTTACAGAAATTTAAAGAAATTTAATCTTTTTGATCCTGATTTGTTTAGTATAGTTACAAAAACATTTACTTTTCTACCTATAAAAGGAAGTAAATTAGTAAGGCCTATAAAAAATGGCTGGTGGAATAAATATGGCCTTGATAATTCTGGCATTGAAGGGTTTTATAAAATCATTGAAATATTATCTCGCAAAAATAATATAATCATTTCTCTTTCTTGTAATGGAATTAAGTGTATTGAGAATCTAAAGAATTTTCTGCGAGTAATTAAAAAAAATCTACTGAATATTGTTGCTGTTGAGGTTAATACTTCTTGTTCAAATATTGATTTTAAAAAATTTGGAGACCCTGATTTTGTTCAAAATTTATGTTTTGAATTAAAAACTTACGGGTTTCCGCTTATTCTAAAAGTCGGAGCAGGGGGATCTTATTTTGGTAATACTAAAATGACAGAAGGCATAGTAGAGGCGATTGATATCAATAGCGTTCCGGCTCCTGGGGAAGGAGCAATTTCCGGAAAAGCAGCTCAAGAAACTAACTGGAAAATTATGCGTGCCTTGATTGAAAATATCTCAACTCCTGTTATTGCTCCGAGTATCTGGCATTACGAAGATATAGAGAAAGTTTTCAAAATTGGCGCTAAGGCAATAAGTTTCGGTTCTTGCTCAATGATTCATCCCTTGCGGTCGTGGGGGCCTATTTTACCAACTTTGTGGGTAAGAAGATATAATAAAGAAACAGAAGAAAAAGATAAATATTTAAAATCGCATGCAAGATTTAAGGGACGGTAGAAACCGTCCTTTTTATTTGGTATAATATAATAATGGCAAAAGAAATTCCTTGGCATTCGTTAAATTTAAAAGAGACAGAGAGTCGCCTTGCGACTGACTTTGATAAAGGATTAACTGATGAAGAGGTTAAAAAACGTCAGATTAAATTTGGGGAAAATATTATCAGCGTTAAGGAAGAATTTTATTATTTAAAATTATTTTGGAAACAAGTAAAAAGCCCTCTCGTTTTCATTCTTATTATTGCAGGCCTTATAGCCTTAGGATTGAAGGAGTATGCTAATGCTATTGTTATTTTTCTAGCAGTCACTATTAATACCGCCATAGGAATTTTTCAGGAAGGCAAGGCCTCAAAGTTATTTAAAAAATTAGAATCTTCTCAAGAGAGATATGCAACAGTAATACGCAATAACAAACAGACTGTCGTGAAATCATCTGATCTTGTTCCGGGAGATATAATAATTTTATCAATAGGCAATAAAATTCCAGCAGACGCGAGATTAATAGAAGAAAAGGGCATTGAATCAAACGAGGCTATACTTACTGGCGAATGGCTGCCTGTTGCAAAAGATGCAAAAAAAGCGATTCCCGAGAATGCTTTTTTAACAGACAGAGATAATATGATCTGGATGGGCACTTTAATTACTGAAGGTTGGGGTAAGGCAGTGGTTGTAAGTACGGGTTTTTTTACAGAGATAGGAAAGATAGCAAAACTTGTAAGTACTGAGGAGGAAATGGAAACGCCTTTCCAAAAGAGCATAGAAAAAATGGGGCGCTTTTTAGGCATTATAATATTTATTTCAATAGCTTTTATATTTTTATTAGGTATAGGGAAAGGACGGCCATTTTCAGAAATGCTTTTTATTTCTATTGCTGTGGCAGTGGCAGCGATTCCTGAGGGGTTGCCTGTTGCAGTGAGTATTGTACTGACCGTGGGAATGGAAAGAATTTTGTCCAAAGGCGGATTAGTTAAGCATCTTACTGCTGCAGAAACATTAGGTTCAACAAGCGTTATTCTTTCAGATAAAACAGGAACATTAACTAAGGCAGAGATGCAGGTATCAAAAATAATTACGCTGGCGCCAGATGAAAAAAACAGATTGCCGGTTTTGGAAATGGCGCTATTCACTTCCGAGGCGTTTATAGAAAACCAGAATGAGGAACTTAAAGAATGGATTATCAGGGGTAATCCAATGGATAAGGCAATACTGCTTGCCTCTTTGGAACTTGATTTAAATCCTTTGGATATAATTAAAAATAAACCGCGTTTTGATTTCATACCCTTTGATTCTGAACGAAGATTTTCTGCCTCATTAAATAAAAATAATTCCGGATCAAGAATTTATTTAAAGGGAGCACCAGAACTTGTGTTAACTATGTGCAGCCATGTTTATAAAGATGGCAAGGCGATAAAATTAACAGAAAAAGAAATTAAATTATTAAGCCATAATTATGAGATAGAAACTGCGAAAGGAATAAGAATGTTGGCTGTGGCATATAGAGATGGTAATTGGGATTCATTTCCGCATCATCAAAAAGTCGACGGTATGATTGAGAATATGGTTTTCGGAGGTTTTATTGGCTTTCATGATCCCTTGAGAGAAGATGTTATAGAAACCATAAAAACCACAAAAGAATCTAAAATCAGGCTAGTAATGGTTACTGGTGATCATGTTGTGACGGCAAAAAGGATTGCTGAGGAGGCAGGATTAATTGACAAGGAAGGCATATTTTTAGATGGTGAAAATCTTGAGAAAATGTCTGACGCCGACTTGACGGGAATTATTGGTAAAGTGGATGTTTTTGCAAGAGTTTTGCCTCATCAAAAATTAAGAATAGTCCGCGCTCTTCAGTCTAAAGGCGAGATTGTGGCTATGACAGGTGATGGAGTAAATGATGCCCCAGCATTAAAAAATGCAAATATAGGCCTGGCGCTGGGTTCAGGCACAGAGGTCGCAAAAGAAGCGTCTGACATCATTCTTTTAGATAATTCATTCAGTGTAATTTTTTTTGCTATTCAAGAAGGAAGGAGAATTCTGGATAATCTAAGAAAAATCGTTATTCTCCTCTTCTCCACTTCATTCAAGGAAATTATTCTCATAGGGACGACAATGGTTTTAGGAATGCCGTTGCCTATTTTACCTGCCCAGATTCTTTGGCTAAATATTGTTGAAGACGGGATTATGAACTTTGCCTTTGCTTTTGAGCCGAAAGAGGAAAATTTGATTACCAGAGATCCCAAGAGTCATTCATCAAAAAATATTCTCTCAAAAAGCACAAAGAATACTATATATATAATTGCCGTAATATTCAGTATTTTCTTGATATCTTTATTCCTTTTTCTTTTTTATTCCGGTCAGCCAATAGAAAAAATAAGAACTATAATATTTGCCGGGATGTCATTCGGTTCTATATTTTTTGCGATATCTTTAAAGAATATGAAAAAACCAATCTGGAAAATAAATATATTTTCAAATATCTATCTTGTTGCAGCCTCATTGATAAGTTTTATTTTCTTATTTGGCGCATTGCATATACCGTCATTGCAAAAAATTCTTTCCACGGTACCGCTCTATTTTAATGATTATCTGCTAGTTTTAAGCGTTGGTATTTTTTATGTCATAACTATAGAGTTTGTTAAGTATTTCTTATTTTGGAAAAATAAAACATGATTTTATATATAATAATATTTTTAATATCTTTCATCTTTCTTTCTAAATCAGGCGTCATGCTTGTAAAATCCCTGATTAAACTGGCGCAGTTTTTCAAACTTTCTGAATTTGTCATTGCTTTTATCTTAATGAGTTTTGCCACTTCTGTACCGGAGCTTTTTATCGGTATTTCTTCTGCTGTTGAAAAAGTACCATCTTTTTCTTTTGGCGATGTTTTAGGCGCAAATTTTATAAATATCACATTGGTAATAGGTTTAGCAGCAATAATTAGTGGAGGCATTAAGGCAGAAAGTAAAATTTCTCAGAAGAATTTTTGGCTCACATTTTTTATCGCGCTGCTTCCCATACTTTTTGCTCTTGACGGAGTAATATCGCGGATAGACGGTTTGATACTGATTATCTCTTTTTTATTTTATCTGTTCCGGCTTCTGGGAGAGAGGGAATATTTTCCCAAAGTTTTGAATGGAGTTAAAATTGATTTTGAAATATTTTCAAAGATTTTTAAAGAAATATTTGTTTTCCTTCTTGGCGTTTTGATTTTAATAGCGAGTTCAGCGCTTCTTGTTTTTTCAGGAAAAAATATTTCATCTTTGATAAATATGGATATTCTTGCGTTTTCTATTATATTTGTGGCTTTAGGCACGACCCTGCCAGAATTAACCTTTGGAATTCGCGCTTCTCTGCTTAAGCATAACGAAATGACCCTGGGTAATTCAATAGGAAGCGTGGCATTTAACTCATCTTTCATAGTCGGGATCGTAAGTATTATAGAACCTATAGATATCCCTAGAATAAGCATATTTTTTATAATTATTTCATTTCTTCTGGTGTCCTTTTTACTTTTTAATTTATTTATATACACAAGATCGTACATCTCCCGCCGGGAAGGATTTGTTTTGGTCTTCATTTATCTATTTTTCATAATATCCCAATATTTTCTCCAGATGATATAAATAATCTTTAAATACCTTGACCTAAACTTAGTTTAGGGCAATAATAATAATAATAATAATAAATATATGAGATCACATAATTTTATTGAAGGAGAATTTTATCATATATATGTTCATGGAATAGGTGGATTAAAAATATTTCAAGAAGAGAAGGATTATAAGCGTTTTTTGACTTTGTTATTTTCTGCAAATGGAATCAATATCATTCCACGACTGGATCGTAAAATTGACCTAAACTTAGTTTGGGACATTATAAATAATAAAATAAATTTGGGAAATCCGCTTGTAGATATTGTTTGTTTTTCATTAATGCCGACTCATTTTCATCTTTTGTTAAGGGAACGAAAAGACGGAAATATTTCAAAATATTTACATAAAATACTAGTTAGTCATTCAAAATATTTTAATATCAAATATGAAAGACGCGGGCATTTATTTGAAAGTAATTTCCATTCCAGACATATTGATAATAATGATTATTTTTTAGTTACTTCTTGTTATATTCATAAAAATTCAAAAGACTTACCTGGATGGAAAAATAAAGAGGATAAATATCCATGGTCGAGTTATCAGGATTTTATTTCAGAAAACAGATGGCAACATCTTTTGAAGAAAGATATTATTGATAGTCAATTTAAAAATTCAAAAGAATATAAAAATTTTATAGAAGAGCATTATAAAGATGAAGATATTGTGTTTTGACCTAAACTTTGACCTAAACTAAGTTTGGGGCAACTAAAGTTTCTTATCTTCTTGTAGGTTTAATTTTGATAGGAATGGAAAAAAGATGGGGTATTCCTTATGGTATCGTTGGAGATTCACCAAAAGATCCAATAGACAAATGCCTTGTATTTGTATGGCCTGCTGGATTAGTTGCTATTTTATTGAAGGTTATTATAAAGATAGTTTTATTCTTTTTCAATAGTTTCAGATGGCAGGGGGATACTAAGTAGCATCCCTTATATAAAAATTCCGCCCATGTTTGTTTGAGCGGTTTTTGTTTATATTTATGCTATAATTTTATCTATGGAGATTGTTGTTTTTTTATTGATAGGGATCATTATTGGTGTTGTTATTTTTTGGTTTTTAAGCCGTGGCAAGAAAGAAGATGAGAAAGGAAATCAGGCGTTTTTAATGATGCAGGAGCAACTTAAGGAAATAAGGGGCACTCTTGACTCAAAATTAGGAGAATCAGCTAGGATTATCCAGCAACAATTCGGCCAAAGCGCGAAAATTATCAGAGACGTGACAGAGCGCTTAGTAAAATTAGATGAGACAAATAAACAGGTTATCAATTTTGCTGACCAGTTGCAAAATCTTCAGGATATCCTAAAAAATCCTAAACAGAGAGGGGTACTGGGAGAATATTATTTAAAAACCGTGCTGGAGAATGTTTTACCGCCAGGTAATTTTCAGATGCAATATGGATTTAAAGATGGCACAATAGTTGATGCCGTGATTTTTATAAAAGACAAGATAATCCCGATAGATTCCAAATTCAGTTTGGAGAATTACAACCGTATTTTGGAAACAAGAGATGGGGCAGAGAGAAAAAAGTTTGAGGATTTATTCCGTCAGGACCTTAAAAATAGGATTGATGAAACATCAAAATATATAAAGCCGTCTGAAGGTACAATGGAGTTTGCTTTTATGTTTATTCCGGCAGAGGCAGTTTATTATGATCTCCTTATAAATAAAGTTGGTTCAGTCAACGCGCGGGACTTGGTTGAATATGCGATAGTGGATAAAAAAGTTATTATTGTATCGCCAACATCATTTTTTGCCTATTTACAGACAGTTCTTCAGGGTCTTAAGGCGCTCCAAATAGAAGAGTCAGCCAAAGAAATAAGAAAAAGAGTGGAAGAATTAGGAAGGCATCTTTCTAGCTACGAAACTTATATGAAAAAATTGGGAGGCCATTTAGGCACCACAGTAAATATGTACAATAACGCCTATAAGGAACTGGGCAAGATAGATAAGGATGTCTTGCGTATTTCTGGGGAAGCTGTTAAGATTGAGCCAATGATTGTGGAGGCGCCCAA
>JBBTUP010000007.1:0-2296 GCA_038063695.1 Patescibacteria group bacterium | reverse complement strand
AATATTTGATATATCATATGCAGATGGCAAAAATTAAGGAAACAAATAAAAATGCACTAGCTGTTATTCAGACAGGCGGAAAGCAATATCTGGTTAAAGAAGGAGATTCCTTAAGAGTGGAAAAAATAAAAAATATTAGCAAAGATAATTTAATCACTTTTGACAAAGTGCTTCTTTTGGTTGATGACAAAGACGTAAGAATTGGCGCGCCTTATATAGAGGGCGTAAAAGTTTTGGCCAAAAGCGAGGGTGAGATAAGGGGCAAAAAAATAACAGTTTTAAGATATAAATCCAAAACCCGGTACAGAAAGAAGAAAGGTCACAGGCAGACATACACAAAAATTACTATAAAGGAGATAAAGTAAATTTATTTCTATTTTCTATTTTTTAAGGCATTAGACATGGTTTCTGTGTCTATGTATTCCAATTCAGTGCCAGTGGAGAGTCCACGGCCGAGGCGGGTGATTTTTATGGGCTTGCTTTGATCTTCTTGAAGGGGTTGTAGGATTTTCTCAATATACCGGGCAGTATTCTCTCCTTCAATTGTCGCGCTTGTTGCTATGATAATTTCGTCTGGTTTTTCATTTTTCACTTTTTTAAAAAGTTCTTTAAATCGCGGTTCCTCGTGATTATTATTGGCAAAAGAAATAACTCCTCCCAGCACAAAATATTTTCCGCGGTAGATGCCCGTTCTTTCAATATTTTCCAGATCAACATCTTTTTCTAATGTCATAATAATTTTGTCGCGGTTTATATTTCGGCACAAAGAACATTCTTTTATATCGCCAGATTCTTCAAAAAATTTGTAACAGGAAACACATTGCCTTACATCTTTTTTTATTTCAGCAATCAGTTCACTAAAAATTTTTATATAGTCAGGGTTTTGCTCAGCTAAAAAATAGGCAAATCTTTTTGCCTGCCTAGGACCTATTCCTGGAAATTTTAGGAAATATTCAATAAGTTTTTCTAATGACATAAGTTAAATCGCTCCAAAATCGCCTTTTTCAATACTTGAGAAGCTCACCTTTTGCGGATTGAAATAAAGTTCAATTTTGCCTGTGGGGCCGTTTCTGTGTTTTTCTATAAGAATCTCTGCAATATTCTGCTTGTTTGAATTTTCTCTGTATTTATCTTCTCTATATATGAACATAACTACATCTGCGTCTTGCTCTATGCTACCGGAATCGCGCAAATCGTGAAGTTTAGGCCTTTTATCAGTTCGCGATTCTACGGCTCTGGATAATTGAGAGACCGCTAAAATAGGCACGCCAAGCTCTCTGGCAAGGCCCTTTAACGACCTTGAGATCTCTGTCATTTGCTGGACCGGATTGTCTATTTTCTGCCTCGGAACCATTAGTTGCAGATAATCAACGATTAAAAGCCCGAGGCCGAACTCTGACTGTAATCTTCTGGCCATGGATCTCATTTGAATAATATTGTTTGACGCCTCGTCATCAATAAAAAGCGGGGCATTGGAAAGCTTGCTCAAGGCGTCGCTTATGCGCCTGAATTCATCGTCAGTGGAAAGTCGGCCAGTGCGCAATTTCCATGCGTCAACATGCGCCTCAGAAGCAATGAGGCGGTCAACTAATTGCTGGGCAGACATTTCTAAACTAAATACTCCTACAGGAACATTTTGTCTGCAGGCGATGTTTCTGGCAATATCCAAGGCAAGAGAAGTTTTTCCCATTGATGGTCGTGCAGCTAAAATGATCAAATCCGACTTTTGGAATCCTGCGAGCAGATTGTCTAGTTCTGTAAAGCCAGTCGGGATTCCCCGCAATTCTCCTTTTGATTTATGTAACCTGTCTATTCTTTCCCATGCTTCCTCAAGCGCGCTTTTAACATTTTGGAATTTTTGTTTGGCGGAAAAACGGGCTATACTGAATATTTTTTGTTCCGCTTCATCAAGTATGTCATCAATTTCATCTTCCTCATTGTATCCGAGTTGGGAAATATGGTCTGAAGAAGCGATTAAATCCCTCAGAATGCTTTTTTTGTGCACAATTTCTGCGTAATGCTTGGCATTAGAGGCAGTGGGCACGCAGTTTACAAGTTCTGTAAGATAAGAATTCCCGCCGATTGTCTTTATTTGCTTTTTTTCTTTTAAACGTGACGACAAGGATACTACGTCTACGGGCTCTTTTCTTTCATATAAATCCAACATTGCCTGATAGATAATTTCGTGCTTTTCATTATAAAAATCTTCCGGTTTTAAGATATCCACAACAATATTTATGGCTTTTTTATCAAGCATCAGAGAACCTAAAACAGATTTTTCCGCCTCAATATCATT
>JBBTUP010000006.1:0-2180 GCA_038063695.1 Patescibacteria group bacterium | reverse complement strand
ATAATTAAAAATAATTGATTTATGAAAAAAAAGATATTAATTATTGAAGACGAAGCTCATCTCCAAGATGTATTTAAAGAGATCTTTGAGAGTGAGGGCTATGAATATGTTTTTGCATATGACGGGGAAACTGGCATAAAGATGGCTGAAAATGAATCACCTGATTTTATCATACTTGATCTTATATTGCCGAAAAAAGACGGATTTGAGGTTTTGCAGGAATTAAAGAATAATCCTAAAACATCGAAAATACCAATGGCTGTTTTGTCTAATCTTGAAGGTAGTCATGACGTAGAAAGAGTCCTTTCTCTTGGAGTTTCAAATTATTTTATAAAATCACATTATACTCCCCAGGAAATATCAGAAAAAATTAAAAAGATTATGGGAGAATAATATTTATGAGGGTAGAGCCAAACCAATTAAAATTATTCTTACTGGACACGGATCTTGTAAAAGAAAAAGACATAACCGACGCTGAAAACAAAGCAAAAAAAGAGGGTGTGGATTTGAGCGAAGTTCTAATCAGAGAAGGTAAATTAACCGAAGATAATCTAAGAAGATTGCAGGGCTATATTTTAGGCATGCCTTTTTTGAATCTTGAAAAAGAGAAAATAGATTTCAGCATATTAAGTTTGATACCAGAGCCCATAGCGCGCACTCATAATATAGTTGCTTACAAAAAAAGAGGAGATTCTTTAGAGGTGGCAATGCTTGATCCTCAAGACTTAGAAACAATAAATTTTATAAAAA
This sequence comes from Patescibacteria group bacterium, assembly GCA_038063695.1. Taxonomy (GTDB): domain Bacteria; phylum Patescibacteriota; class Minisyncoccia; order UBA9983; family UBA9983; genus JBBTUP01. The sequence continues at coordinate 1,430 of JBBTUP010000006.1, read as the reverse complement.
AGAAACTTAATCTTAGAATTTTACCAAGACTTACTGACAAAGCATCTATCAAAAATGTCTTAATGCAATATCAAAAAAGTCTCAAGGCAGAATTCGGCGATATAATACAAAAAGAATCTGAATCGCTGAAGGTTATTAAGGGCGAAGACGAGACAAAAGATGAAGATCTTAAAAAACTTGCTGAAGATGTTCCTGTTGTGCGTATTGTGGATACATTGTTGCGCCACGCAATCTTGCAAAGGGCTAGCGATATACACATAGAGCCTATGGAAAAGGAGGTGGTCGCGCGTTACAGAATTGATGGCATTTTGCGAGATGCGATGATGCTTCCTAAGGACGTGGCTTCAGGAATTATAGCCCGCATCAAAGTTCTCAGTAATTTAAAACTTGATGAGAAAAGATTGCCTCAAGATGGCAGGTTTAAAATTGAAACACCAGAACAGAAAGTTTCTTTCAGAGTTTCAACGCTCCCTGTTTATTATGGAGAAAAAGCGGTTTTAAGATTGCTTCCTGAAGATTCAAAGGGTTTTGCTTTAGAAACCCTGGGTTTTCATGGACAGGGTTTGGAGGCACTACATAAAGCCATTCGTCGGCCTGTCGGATTAATTTTAGCTACTGGTCCTACTGGTTCTGGAAAAACAACCACGCTTTATACAATTTTGGATATTTTAAACACCCCGCAAGTGAATATATCAACCATTGAAGATCCTATTGAATATCAAATATCAAGAATAAATCAAACTCAGGTAAAACCGGAGATAGGCTTTACTTTTGCTTCTGGTTTGAGGTCTTTAGTCCGTCAAGACCCGGATATTATAATGGTGGGAGAGATCAGAGATAATGAAACCGCTTCTCTTGCGATAAACGCGGCTCTTACAGGTCATCTTGTTTTATCTACTTTGCATACCAATTCTGCCGCCGGGGCAATCCCCAGATTACTTGATATGAAAGTTGAGCCGTTTCTTTTGGCCTCTGTTTTAAGCGTTGTTATCGGACAGCGCTTGGTTAGGAGATTATGCGCTTCAAGGGATAAATATTTTTTAAATCAAGACCAATTGAATGATTTAGAAAAAAGTATTGATTTAAATAAAATGATAACCTCTTTGAGGGAGGAAAATGTCATACATCAGAAAGATAATTGGGATAAGGTTCCGTTTTATAAACCAAAGCCTTCAAATGAATGCGAAGATGGCTATAAAGATAGGATTGGTATCCATGAAGTTTTGGAAGTTACTGAATCCATAAAAAATCTTATTATGTCTAATACTACTTCTGACGACATTGAAAAACAGGCAAAAAAAGAGAGTATGATGACAATGGCGGAAGACGGAATAATGAAATCAGTCCAAGGCATCACTACTATTGAAGAAGTATTCAGGGTAACAAGGGAATAAGGGCTTAAAATAAGGAATTTTTCGTCTATTGACAAA
>JBBTUP010000005.1:0-5010 GCA_038063695.1 Patescibacteria group bacterium | reverse complement strand
GGGAATGAAACTAATTATTTCGGTTCTCTTACTGAAAAAGCTGTTCAAAAATTTCAAAAGAAGTATAATATTGCTTCAGAAGGTGATTCTGGATATGGTTATGTTGGGCCGAAGACAAGGGCAAAATTAAACGAGGTATTTAGTCAGTAATAAATAATATATAATACAAAACTTGCCTTACCTCTTATAGGCAGGTTTTGTGTTATAATATTTTAGTAATGGCAAAAATCATACAAAATTATAAAGATTGCATAGGATGTGGAACTTGCGAGGTTCTTTGCCCTAAATTTTGGAAAATGAATTACGAGTTGGCCAAGGCAGACTTATTGGGTTCAAAAAAAAACGATAAAACCGGAGAATTTGAACTAAAAGTAAAAGATATTGAGTGCAATAAAGAAGCGGCTGAGGTGTGCCCGGTGCAGGTAATACGCATAGAATAATAATGAGAATACTTTTTTTAATAACTAAAAGCGAGATTGGCGGAGCGCAAAAAAATGTCTTATTGATTTCCCGGGGATTAAAAAAAGAAGGATTTGATATATGTGTTGGAAGCGGAGAAAAGGGGTATCTAACTGATGAATTAGGTAAATCTGGAATTAATACCGTATTTTTCAAAAATTTAAAAAGAACCAGTAATCTTTTTGCAAATTGCTTTTTTATTTTTGAATTAAGAAAATTTTTTAAAAAAGAGAATTTTGACCTCGTCAGTTTTAATAGCACCAATACGCTTTTTGGTGTTTTGAGCATGCTGGGTTTAAAAAATAAACCCAAGACAGTTTTTACCGTTCATGGCTCTAGTTTTTTGTCTCTGGGATTTAAAAAATCAAAAATATTGAAAATGTTTTTTTTACTGATGATGAAATTTTTTCTGCCTTTTGTTGATAGGGTTATTTTTGTGAGCGAATACGATAAAAAATTAGCAGAAAACTATAAATTGATTAAAGACGGACAAGGTATAGTTATACACAATGGAATCGAAAATATAGATTTTTTTAACAAGGAAGAAGCGCTCAAAAAATTAAAAGAGATAAAAAATTTTCCAAACGACAAGTTTGTCATGGGTACGATTACGCGATTAGAATATGCAAAAGGCAATAGTATATTGATTGATGCCGTCAGTAGATTATCAAAAGAGATTTTGGATAAGTGCGTTTGTTTAATAATAGGAGACGGACCGGATAAAGAAAACCTCAAATTTCAAATCTCAAATCTTAAATTACAAGATAAGATATTTTTATTAGGAGATATCTCGGATGCAAAAAAATATTTAAAAGCTTTTGATATTTTTATTATGACCTCTCGTTATGAAGGCATGCCATACGCATTGCTTGAGGCCATGAGCGCAAATTTGCCGATAATTTCCTCTAGAGTCGGCGGTATACCAGAATTACTGGGAGATTCGGGTATGATGTTTGAGGCGAATAATATAGATGATTTTATTTCAAATCTTACCAATCTTGCTAATAACCAGTTTTTAAGAGACGAATTATCTAAAAAAACATCTCTTCGGATAAAAAATTTTTTCTTTCCTGAAAAATTAAAAGAAATGAAAAATATTTTTATCTTCCTTGTCGGCTCAAGATGACTGTTATCGTTTTCAATATTATAGAAATTTCCAGAAAAAATGATCTATTTTTTATGTAATATAAATCATATTGCATTTTTTCCATTGAGTCTTCGACAGATGCGCCGTAAGGGAAATTTATCTGTGCCCAGCCAGATAGTCCTGGTCTAACTAAATGTCTCATTGAGTAATAGGGGATTTGCCCGGTAAGTTGTTTTACAAATTCAGGTCGTTCCGGTCTTGGTCCGATAAAAGAAAGATTTCCCTTTAAAACATTCCATATTTGCGGCAGTTCGTCGATTCTCGTCTTTCGGAGGATATTTCCTATAAAAGTAATTCTTCCGTCGTTTTCTGAAGCCCATTGAGCCCCATTTACCTCGGCATTTATCACCATTGAGCGAAATTTCATTATTTCAAAAACCTCGCTGTTTTTACCAACGCGTTTTTGGCGGTAAAAGACATGCCCATTGCTGTTTATTTTTATTGCTACGGCAATAAAAGGATAAAGTATAATAAGAGGAATAAAAAACAATATTGCAAGAATAATATCAGCCACTCGTTTAAATTTTTCAAAAACTTTTTTATCTATCTCTGCCAAATTTTCCAAAAACCATATTTTATCTATAAGATAAACGGGAATTTTTCCTGTAATTGATTCATAAAATTTGTCGAAATCAGAGATAGTTTTTCCCAAGAGTATCATTTCATAAAGAGAATGTACGAATTCCGGATTTTTTTTGGCTTGCTCGGATATTATAATAATATCAACTAATGAAATATCACTGGTTATCTTATATCCTAATTGTGGCCGGTTCTCAATAAATTTTGCAAAATCATCAATTTCTCTGGATTTGCCCCAGAAAAAAATTTTTATTTTTGAGCTTTTTATCGTTGACCTTAAAAGAATTTTTCTCCACGTCCAGATAATCAAAAAGGCAATTAAAGTATTAATAAATAAATTTGTTTTGGGAGTTATTTTAAAATAAGGTATGAAATAAAATATTAAGATCGCAATTATTCCTGACGCAACCATTGTCTTAAAAAGGCAATTTCTAAGCGAAGTTGGTGAGATGAATTTTTCAATATCATAAAGTCCTGCTATGTAAAATATAATTAACCAGACAAAATAAATTAAAATAAATGGTTTTAGATGTATCCCCATCAATTCACTAGAAGGGAAAGATCCATACCGTAAAGCTAGGGTAAAAAAAAGACTGATACAAAGAAGAAGAAAATCCGCTGATATAATTAGAAATTTCTTAAGTTTATTGTTTCGTATCATAATTAAATATTAGCATATATTGTTTTTTTATGATATATTTAATGGAATGGAAAAAACCTTAAGAATAATAAAATATCTTATAATAGGAGGTTTGTTTTTGTCTTTATTCTTGCCTTTATATATCAGCGATTCATTATTCTTTCCTTTTATCACAGGAAAAAATTTTTTATTCAGGATTATAATTGAATTTATATTCATGCTTTGGGTTATATTGGCGGTATGTGATAAAAAATTCAGGCCTAGAAAATCGTTGATATTATTATCGCTTTTCGCCTTTATATTTATTATGGTATTGTCTACAATTTTTGGCGCCAATCCCTACCGAAGTTTTTGGTCAAATTACGAAAGAATGGAAGGACTGGTTACTTACTTGCATGCTCTGGCTTATTTTGTGGTTTTGATAACGGTCTTAAACACAGAAAAATTATGGAAATGGTTTTTTCATACTTCTCTTCTTGTTAGTTTTATTATTGCCGTCTATGGTTTTCTTCAGTTGGCTGGCATTAAACCTATTCATCAGAGCGATGTCAGGCTTGACGCCACCTTAGGCAATGCTTCTTATCTGGCAATTTATATGGTATTTCATATTTTTTTGGCCCTTATGTATTTTCTCAAGGAAAAAAATTGGTGGAAATGGTTTTATATTCCTTTTTTCCTCTCATACTTAATTATTCTTTATAATACCGCTACCAGAGGCGCAATATTGGGTCTTGTTGGAGGATTTTTTGTATTTCTGTTCTTGATGTCAATATTTTCAAAAGAAAGGAAAAAGAAATTTATATCAGTTGCTTCTTTATTGTTGATATTGTTGTTAATTACAATTTTTTGGTCTTTTAGAAATTCCTCTTTTATTAAACAAAATTCTGTGCTGTCGCGTTTCTCAAATATATCCATGGAAGAACAATCTCGTTTTGTTATATGGAAAATGAGCTGGGAAGGATTTAAAGAAAATCCTGTTTTGGGATGGGGTCCTGAAAATTATAATCTTGTGTTTAATAAATATTACCAGCCAATATTGTACAAGCAGGAGCCGTGGTTTGATAGAGCGCATAATGTGTTTTTTGATAAACTGGTGACAACCGGAATACTAGGGTTGCTTTCTTATCTCGGATTGTTTATTTTTTCTATTTTTTATCTATTTAAGAGAAAATACAGGGAAAATTTTTCTGTAACTGAAAGCGCCTTGATATTTTCTCTTTTTGCCGCCTATTTTTTCCATAACATTTTTGTTTTTGATAATCTTATTAGTTTCATAATGTTTCTTATCTTTCTCGCTTATATTCATTTTCATTATATATCATCAGAACCAATAAAAATAGAAAATAAAAAAATTGATTATAATAAATCAGTAGATTCGAAACTTGCAATTACATCTCCCATTGTCATTACTGTTTTTGTATTTTTATTTTATTTTATAAATATACCAGGATATCTTGCTAACCTTAATCTTCTTGATGCCTTGCAAGCCGCAGCAAACGGAAAAATTCAGGATGCGTCCACTAAATTTAATAAGGCATTGTCACATGATTCTTTTGGAAATTCAGAAATAAGAGAACAACTTGCCAGTTTTTCCAAAAAAGTTATAGATGCTCCTGAAGACGTAGCAGCCAATAATTTAAAATTAGAGATTTTTGAAAAAGCGCTTTCCGAGATGAAAAAACAAATAGAAAGTTCGCCTAATGATATCCGTTATATGCTTTTTCTTGGTTCGCTTTACAATGAAGGGAAAAGATATGGCGATGCTATAGATATATTGGAGAAAACTATAGATATTTCGCCCAATAAGCAGCAAATATATTTTGAATTGGGCAGTTCTTATCTTAATAAAAAAGAATATAGCAAGGCCATGGAGATTTTAAAAAAATCTTTTGACCTTGAACCTTCTTATGATGAAGCCAGAAAGATTTATGCGATGGCGGCTATCTATAACAGGCAGACGGATTTGGGAGAAAAGATTCTTATAGATAGATATAATACTCATAAAATCCCTGATTCACGATTAGTGAATGCATACGCTTCTATTGATGATTATGAAAAAGTGGTTCAAATCTGGGAAAAAATTGTGGAACAGAATCCAAGCAATGCTCAGTATAGGGTAAGTTTGGCTGCAGGTTATCTTCGTATAAATGAAAGAATGAAGGCCATAGAGCAATTGCAAAAAGCC
>JBBTUP010000004.1:0-2256 GCA_038063695.1 Patescibacteria group bacterium | reverse complement strand
CCGAGATTTTTTATTTTTTCGCGCAATTTGTCTGCTTCCTGCCAGTTTTTTTCTTTTCGGGCTTTTTCGCGTTTTTCCGCCAATTCTACAATTTCTTTCGGAATTTTTTCCATTTTTTTCTTTTTAAGATTTTCTTTTAATTTCAATCCGAGTACTTTGTCAAAGTCCAAAAGAGTGGTCAGTTTTGAGTCATTAGTAATCAGACGAGATTTTAATAATTCCTGAACAATTGCCAGAACTTTAGGAATATTTAGGTCATCATTTATTGCTTTTAGGAATTTTTCTTTAAATTTTTTATCTATTAACTTGGAAGTGAATCTTCCAAATGGAAGATTCACTTCCAAGTGGGCTACTTGATTATAAAGATGTTTCAATCCATTCTGCGCGCTCCCTAACGCTTCCCAAGAAAAATTTAATGGCTTTCTGTAATGCGTGCCTAACACTAAAAATCGATAGGCAAGGGGATTAAAATTTTTCTCTTTTATAGTTTTTAGGGTTATGAAATTGCCTTCTGACTTCGCCATTTTTTTGCTGTCTATGATCAAAAATTCTCCATGTATCCAGTATTTTGCTAAAGGTTTGTTGTAAGCTGCTTCTGATTGCGCTATTTCATTTTGATGATGTACAGGTATATGGTCAATTCCGCCGGTATGGATATCAAACGGCTGGCCAAGATATTTTGTGGCCATGGCCGAGCATTCTATATGCCAGCCTGGAAATCCCTTACCCCAAGGGCTCTCCCATCCTAATTTTCCGCCAAGGGCTGATCCACCTTGGGTGGAAAATTTCCATAAGGCAAAGTCGCTTGGATTCTTTTTTTCCGGATTGATTTCTATCCTTGTTTTGTTTTCTTTTGTTTTTAATTTGCCTAATTTCCCATAATTCTTAAATTTAGAAGTATCAAAATAAATTCCATCGTTTGTTTTGTATGTAAATTTATTTTTTTCCAATTTTTTTATTATTTCTATATCTTCTTTTATATGCTCGCTGGCCTTAGGCATAATATCAGGATTTTCAATATTAAGCACGGAAATATCCTCTTTAAATTTTTTTGCGTAATAATCCGCCAGCTCTTTCATTGCCTCAAGCGTCAAAGGTTTGCCCTCGCGCTTCAAGGCTTTTGTCATTTTGTCTTCTCCTTCGTCAGCGTCAGAAGTAAGATGTCCAATATCTGTTATATTCATCACATGTTTGATTTTATAACCATTATATTCCAATGTTCTGCGAAGAACATCTTCAAAAATAAAAGTCCTTAAATTTCCGATATGAGCAAAATCATAAACAGTCGGACCGCATGTATAAAGACCGACTTTTTTATTTTTTGTCGGCTTAAAAAATTCTTTTTTAAGCGAAAGTGTGTTGAAAATTTTTACAGCCATTTTTTTTGTTTAAAAAACCAAAACATTCCCGCTGTTGCCATGGCCATTATCCCTATAATGAGCCAGAAATTACTACCTGCGTTTATGCTGAATATACTGCTAATAATCATAAGAGGAAAAGTGATAAAAGATATTATAGTAAGAGTTCTTATAATTTCATTAGTCTTGTGCGAGAGAAGGGAATCATGAGTATCTTGCAGGGAATCCATTGTTTCTTTATGATTTTCGAGCAAATTCCAGATTCTGAAATAGTCACCAATAATATTATTTATATAATTTGAAAATTCTTTGTCTAATAATTTTTCACCGGCTATTTCCAGCGATTTGAGGACATCCCTATGCGGCCGGATAATTCTTCTAAAATCAAGGATATCTCTTTTTGCAAAGGAGATATCCTTAACCATTTCATGTTCCGGCCCTATGTTTTTGCTGAATATTTTTTCTTCTATTAAATCAATTTTTTCTTGAATATGATCAATCTGCCTCAAAGAAAATATATAAAGTCTTCTTAATATATTGAACATCAGCATCTCAACATTCTCAGCCTTATTATTTTTTCTTAATACTGACTCTGCTTCAAATTTTTTTATCATCTCATGGAGCGGGGTAATTGTTTTGTAATGGGTTGTGATAATGATATTTTTACCCATTATAAAATCTATTTCTGTGCTAGCGCTCACGTGCGTTGCCGTATCATATATAGGGAAATGAAGCACAATAAATATAAAATTTTTGTAAGAATCAACCTTGGATCTGATAGTGGGCTCTAAAAGTTCGTTTGCGACAAGGGGATGGACCTTGTATTTTATTACAAGTAATTTAATATCTTCCGAGGTGGGGGATTCAAGATTTATCCAGGTTAATTTTTTATATTTAG
>JBBTUP010000003.1:13931-23555 GCA_038063695.1 Patescibacteria group bacterium | reverse complement strand
TCCACTTTTAGGTTTATCCCTTGATAAATACTTGACCCCGTTAGAAATTTTAAAAAATTTTAATTTAGATCTTAATTCGTAGCCGAAGGCGAAATCGCATAATAAATTTAAATAATCACAATACCCGGCTGAATTTCTAACGGGGTTGACTTTTATATCGCGTTTTACTAACATATATAATATTGCGTATTTAATGCGCTTTTATTATTAGTTTAATTTTAATTAAAAAATATGGCAGAGAAATTTGAACGAACAAAGCCGCACATAAATGTCGGCACTATCGGTCACGTAGACCACGGCAAGACAACTTTGACAGCCGCTATTTTGCACGTGCTTAATTTAGCAGGAAACAAAGTAAAAATGGAAAAAGTCGATGATATTGACAATGCTCCTGAAGAAAAGGCAAGAGGAATTACAATTGCTCTTCATCACTCTGAGTATGAAACACCAAAGAGGCATTATGCTCACATTGATGCTCCTGGCCACGCTGATTATATCAAAAATATGATTACTGGCGCTGCGCAGATGGACGGCGCTATTTTAGTTGTGGCTGCTCCTGATGGCGCAATGCCTCAAACAAGAGAACACATTCTTTTGGCTCGACAAGTCGGAGTTCCGTCAATAGTTGTTTTTCTAAATAAAGTGGATATGGTTGAGGACAAGGAACTTGTAGATTTAGTTGAGGCAGAAATAAGGGAATTGCTCAATAAATACGAATACCCAGGAGACACAACTCCTATTATAAGGGGCTCTGGCCTTAAGGCCCTTGAATCAAAATCAGTTAATGATGAGGCAGCAAAGCCGATTCTGGAATTGGCAAAAATACTTGATGAATATATTCCTACACCAGTCAGGGACACAGACAAGCCGTTCCTTATGCCTGTTGAGGATATTTTTTCAATTGAAGGCAGGGGTACTGTTGTAACCGGAAGAATAGAAAGAGGAAAAGTTAAATTGAATGAAGAAATTGAAATTATTGGATTGGGAGATACAAAGAAAACAACAGTTACAGGAATAGAGATGTTCAATAAATCATTAGATGAAGGTATTGCGGGTGATAATGCAGGCATTTTGTTGAGAGGATTAAAGAAAGAGGAAATTCAGAGAGGACAGGTTTTGGCAAAAACGGGCTCTGTGACTCCTCATACTGATTTTGAGGCAGAAGTTTATATTTTAACAAAAGAAGAAGGCGGAAGACACACTCCTTTCTTTTCCGGATACAAGCCCCAGTTCTATATAAGAACAACAGATGTCACTGGCGATGTCACTTTGCCTGAGGGAACAGAAATGGTTATGCCGGGCGATACCGTTGTCTTTAAGGTGAAATTAGTCTCGCCCGTGGCACTCGAGGAGAAACAGCGTTTTGCTATCCGAGAGGGAGGAAAGACTGTCGGTGCTGGAGTTGTGACAAAGATAGTCAAATAAAAGTTAATCAAATGGACGTTGATAAAAAGAAGAAAAAAGAAAACGAGGAACAGCAAAAACTTCGCATAAGAGTAAGATCTTATGAGCATAAGATCTTAGATATGAGCGTGAAGCAGATTGTTGATACTGCAAAAAGATACGGCGCAGAAATTGCCGGGCCTGTTCCCTTACCCAAAGAGGTGAAAAAATATACGGTCAACAGATCCGCTTTTATTGACAAGAATTCAAGAGAGCAGTTTGAAATGAGAATACATAAAAGATTGATTGATATTTTAAATCCATCTCCTAAAATTATCGACGCTCTGACTAATTTGAACTTACCCGCAGGTATTGATATTGAAGTTAAGATGTCTTAGATTTTAAAGAGCGAAGCGACTATAAAATTTTAGATCTGCCTTGGGCGGATTACTAAATTTATGAAATTCATGCTTGGCAAAAAAATGAAGATGACGCAGATTTTTGACGAAAACGGAAATGTTATTCCGGCTACTTTAATTTCTGCTGGCCCCATTGAAGCCTTTCAGATAAAAACCAAAGAAAAAGACGGATACGAATCTGTAAAATTCGGATATGAGGCGAAAAAGAAAAAAGGGCATAAGTTTTTAAAAGAGTTTCGTTTTGATAAAATTTCAAATTCTAAATATCAAATACCAAATATTGGTGAAAATATTGACGTCTCTGTTTTTGAAGTTGGCGATAAGGTTGTTGTGAGTGGAATATCAAAATCCAAAGGGTTTCAAGGTGTAGTAAAACGCCATGGCTTTCATGGCGGTCCAAGAACTCATGGCCAGAAACATTCAGAGCGTGAACCAGGCTCTATTGGCGGTGGATTAAGAACAAGAGTGCCTAAGGGTATGAGAATGGCCGGTAGAATGGGCGGAGACAGAATAACCGTGAAAAATTTGAAAGTGGTGAAAATAGATAAAGATAATAATCAAATTTTTATTTCAGGAGCTGTTCCGGGAAGGAAAGGAACATTATTGGAAATTTATGGAATCTAAAATATACAACCAAAAAGCAGAAGAAGTGGGAAAGATAAATCTGCCAAAAGATTTTTTTGGCTTACCTTGGAATGATGATTTAATGCACCAAGTCGTTGTTTCTATGCAGTCAAACAAAAGAGTTCCAGTTGCACATACCAAAGATAGAAGCGAGGTTAGCGGAGGCGGAAGGAAACCATGGCGTCAAAAAGGCACAGGCCGAGCAAGGCATGGTTCTTCAAGATCTCCGATTTGGATTGGCGGCGGCGTTACCCATGGACCGCTTAAAGAAAAAAATTATTCTAAAAAGATAAACAAGAAAATGAAGAAAAAATCTTTTTATATCGCACTTTCGCAAAAAATGAAAGACAATGAAGTTTTATTTTTAGATAAAATAGAATTAATTCAGCCAAAGACAAAAGAAGCGGTTGTTGTACTTAATGATATTTCCAAGATTAAAAATTTTGAAAAACTTTCAACCAAGAAAAAGAATAAGGCAATTTTAGCTATGCCCAAAAAGGATGAGAAAATCTTTAGAGGTTTTCGCAATATCAAGGGATTGAAAATTAATGAGGTGCGCAATCTCAATACTTTGGATGTTCTTGCCTATAAATATCTCATAATAACAAACCCCAAAGAATCCCTGGCAATTTGGAAGTAATTATAATTAATAATTCTATTATTTGTATATAACCTCATCAATATATTCGTCTATTACCGGAGTAATCTCTTTTTCAACCAACTCTCCTAAAATTTTCTTTCCAAGTTTCAGTTCAATAAAATCCATAGCGCCTTTAAAATTTTTCTCTTCCACTAATTTTTTTAATGGTTTTGTTTCATCAACGTTCAATTTTGACCCTGCAGCGATAATTATATGTGATATCGCGACGGAAAAAAGGTCGTTAATCATTGAGTCTACTTCTTGATCACTAAATTGAGCGTTAGTCTTTGATTTAAGCATTTCTAAAAAAATATCTCTGATTTCCATATTTTTTGTTTATTTTTATAATTTATTTTGTGTTTCTTCGCCTTTTAATTTTTTTAAGATTTCTGCTGCTTTTTCAGTATCAGCTTGTTCTCGCAGTTTTATGTTTTCTGCCAATTTTTCTTCCGGTTCGTTTTTGATTTCCTCTCGGTCAAATTTCTCCATCGCAATTTCTGTGGCGGATTTTAATTGTCCCTCCTCGTTATCATTTGTTGGTATTCCTTCCATATATATCTTTATTTTAAATTAGATTTATAATTTTTCTCGACATTTTAATCATATTTTACTCTCTCTCTCTCTCTTGTCAAGCAGATAAGGTTGACCTTTACCTGTTGGATTTGGTAGTATGTTATACATGGCAATGGTGCTAAAAGAAGATATAGAAGCTTTATCTAGTAATAATTATCTAAAGAGAATTGCCAAAGCACGAAAAGAAAAAGGTGGTTTTACTTTGAAACAATTAAAGAAGAAATATAAAATTATTTCTCAAGAGAAATTATTCAAAAAACTCGGTTTTTAATGAGACATCTGATAAAATTTTTATTTATTTTTCTGCTGGCAGGGTTTTTAATAACCCCTGTTTTTGTTTCAGCCCAAGACAAGGCAAGTTTGCCAAAAATTATTTTATTCCACGGCGAGGAGTGCCCTCATTGCATAGCAGAAAGGGCTTTTCTCAATGATTTTAAAAAAGAATTTCCTGATTTGGAAATAGAAGAATATGAGGTATGGCATAATGAGGCAAATCAAAAAATTTATAAAGATAAACTAAAGGAACTGGGAATAAAAGAACTAGGAGTGCCACTTACTATTGTCGGCGATAAATACTTGCTTGGCTTTGATAAGCCGGAGAATTCCGGAGAAAAAATAAAAGAAATGCTAGGTCTCAATAATATTAATGTTGGTTCTCAAGAGATAGTACGACATCCTTTTTTCGGCAAAATAGAAATTTTCAAACTCTCTCTGCCTGTTTTGGCAATTGTGCTTGGCACTTTGGACGGCTTTAATCCGTGCTCAATGTGGTCTTTGCTTGTATTACTCACGCTTGTTATCGCTTCTGGTTCTCGTAAAAAAGTATTATTGGTTGGCGGAGTTTTTATATTAGTTTCCGCATTTTCGTATTTTCTTTTTATGACCGCGTGGTTTAACGCCTTTGTGCTCATTGGATTCAGGCAGATTACGACAAGTATTATAGGAATTGTGGCTGTTATTGTTGGCTTTATTTCTATAAAGGGATTTTATACTTATACTCCTAATACTTGCGAAGTTTCCACCCCTAAACAGCAGCAAAAAATAACAGAGCGGATAAAAAATGTTTTAAAGAAACAATCCATTCCCTTGCTTATTTTAGGAGTGGCAGGCATTGCATTCTCTGTCAATCTCATTGAAATGTTTTGCTCATTGGGAATACCAGTGGTCTATACAAAGGCCCTTTCTCTGCACAATTTGGTCAGTTGGAAATATTACGCATATATATTATTGTATGATTTTTTTTATATGCTTGATGATATTATTATCGTTGCGATTGCAGGATTTACAATGAAGTTTTTTCAATTTAACACGAATTATTCTAAATATTCTCGTCTTGTGGCAGGATTACTGATGATTGCTCTGGGCTTTATTCTGTTAATCAAGCCAGAAATTCTGTTTTTTGGATAAAAACTTTTTATTGACATAAACAAACCTTTTTGTTAATATAGTTTAAATTGCCCAAAAAGGGGTGATTTACAATCTCAAATGTAAAATCTCAAATCTCAAATCTTTTTAATTTTTGAGATTTAATTTTTGATTTTGAGCAAAGAAAACATGGCCATATTTGATATTTTTAAGAAAAGAAAAGAAAAAGAAAGATATGAAAATAAGCGCAAGACAAAAGGCGCTTCTGAGGGCGTGCCTGAAAAAATTATTTCCGATAAAAAGGACGCAAAAGAACCGGAGAAAAAATTTAATTTGAGCGAGAAAAGCATTGCGCCAGATGTTTTGATAGGCCCGCACATTACAGAAAAAGCAACTTTTCTTAATGAAGGAAATGTCTATGTTTTTGAAATAAAACCAAAATCAAACAAAATCATGGTTAAGCAGGCGATAAAGGAATTATACGGAGTGGCGCCCAAAAAAATCAGAATAATAAATTCTCCGTCAAAGACCAGATTTTTCCGTGGGCAAAAAGGAGAGAAAAGCGGATACAAAAAAGCCATGGTCTATTTAAAAGAAGGAGATAAGATAGAAGTGTAAAAATGAATCCCGTTAGAAATTTACGCCTTATGTAATATACATATAAAAATGAAAAATGAATTAAGTAAACAATCAAATAATATTATCAATAATTTACAGAAATATCTTTCTGATATTTCTTATTTCTAACGGGATGAAGCAATATAAACCAACAACTCCATCAAGAAGACAGATGACCGGCATTAACTATCGGCAGTTTTTGACTGCAAAGAATCCAGAAAAAAGTTTAACTCATGGATTTAAGCGCAGTGTTGGCAGAAATTCAATGGGCAGAATAACAACAAGACATAAGGGAAGCGGAGCTAAGCGTTTATACAGAGATATTGATTTTAAATATGATAAATATGATATTCCGGCCGTTGTAAAATCAATTGAATATGATCCAAACAGGACCGGTTTCATTGCTCTCATATATTATATTGACGGAGAGAAAAGATATGTTTTAGCGCCAGCGCAATTAAAGGTTAATGATAAAATAATTATTTCAGAAAAAGCGGATATAAAAACAGGAAATCGTCTTCTTTTGAAAAATATCCCCGTGGGAACTCTTATATATAATATTGAAATAAAACCAAAAGGAGGGGCAAAACTTTGCAGGGCAGCGGGAATTTACGCAGAACTTCTTGCTCATGACAGCGGTTTTGCGCTTTTGAAGATGCCTTCTACAGAAGTAAGAAAGGTACTTGATACTGTATGGGCAAGCATTGGTCAGGTTTCAAACGAAGAGAACAAGTTGATAAATATAGGCAAGGCCGGTAGGTCAAGATGGCTGGGTATCAGGCCGACAGTAAGAGGTTCAGCCATGAACCCAGTAGATCATCCTTTTGGCGGAGGCGAAGGAAGACAGGGGGCGGGCATGAGAAGGCCTAAAAATCTGTGGGGTAAGGGTGTAAGAGGTGTAAAAACAAGAAAGCCCAAAAAATATTCAAACAGATTGATTATAAGCAGAAGAAAACATAAATAATTATGACAAGAAGCGCGAAAAAAGGTCCATATGTTGATCAAAAATTATTGAAAAAGATTAACCGCATTAAGCAGGAAGACGATATAATTATTAAGACTTGGTCTAGAGATTCAAGTATTTCTCCTGAGATGATAGGTTATACTTTCGGCATACATAATGGAAGAGATTTTATTTCTGTGAGAATTACTGAAGAGATGGTGGGCCATCGTTTGGGAGAATTTAGCCAAACTAGAAAATTTGTAAGACATGGAGGTAAGATGCAAAGAGAAATTGAGACCAAGCAAAAAGAGTCGGAAATATCATCAGCCAAAGCCACTAAAGGAGAAACTAAGAAATAAATATGACGGAGACAAAAGCAAATTTAAGATATTTGAGAATATCGCCTCGTAAAACGAGGCTTGTTGCTGATCTTGTTCGGGGAAAATCTGTAAAGGAATCTTTGGCGAGACTGAAATTTGCTGATAAAAAATCAGCCCCAGTCATTTCTAAGCTCATTAAATCAGCATATAGCAATGCAAAAAATAATTTTAAAAAAGAAATAAGCGATGCAGATTTATATATAAAAAAAATCAGCGTTGATGAAGGACCGACATTGAAGAGATATATGCCTAGGGCTCGAGGTACCGCTTATATGATAAGAAAAAGAACAAGCCACATATCGGTTGTTTTGGAAGAACAACCTAAAATCAAATAATATGTCAAAGACAGTTCATCCATATTCATTTCGATTAGGCATTATACGCAACTGGAAGTCGCGATGGTTTAATCTTAAGAAGTACAGGCATTTTTTAAAAACCGATACCATTATAAGAGAAACTTTAGAAAAGCAATTGCATGATATGTACGTGGAGAGTATTGAGACAGAGAGGACGCCGGCGGTTTTTCATATAATTATTAAAACTTCCAGGCCGGGTTTGATTATCGGCAGAAAAGGCGAAGGTACAGATAAATTAAAGAGAGATATAAAAAAAATATTCCATAAATTTAACCTTGAAATTCCTCAGGAAATAAAATTAACCATTGAAGAGGTTAGATTTCCAGAAACTCACGCAAAGATAGTTGCTCAAATGATAGCAGAAAACTTGGAGAAAAGAATAAATTTTAAAAGAGTCATAAAGCAATACTTAGAAAAAGTCATGGCTAATAAAGAAGTCAAGGGAGTAAAGATTTCATTGTCTGGAAGATTAGGAGGGTCAGAAATGGGCAGATATGAATGGTTAAAAAAAGGCCGAATTCCCCTTCAGACCTTGAGATCTGACATAGATTTTGCCCGCTGGAAAGCGCGATTGCCTTATGGATACATAGGAATAAAGGTCTGGATTTATAAAGGTGAGAAATTTGATAATTAAAAATGGCATTATTTCCTAAAAAAGTAAAATTCAGGAAGCGTCACAGGGACAGAAAAAATCCTAAAAAACCCGGAGTGGCCACAAGAGGAAACCGATTAGTTTTTGGATCTTTTGGGCTCAAATCAGAACAGGCTAAATGGATAAAGGTTAATCAGATAGAGGCAGCCAGAAAGACAATGAGTAGATTTATACAAAAGACAGGCAAGATCTGGATAAGAATTTTTCCAGACAAACCAATAACAGCAAAGCCACCAGAGGTTGGCATGGGTAAAGGCAAAGGTGATCCCGTTGGATATGTTGCTGTAGTAAAACCAGGCAATATTATTTTTGAAATGGATGGCTTGGATGAAAAAACAGCCAACGAGGCTCTGAGAAAGGCAGCCTCGAAACTTCCATTAAAGACAAAAATAATCAGCAGAAAATAAATGAAAGAATTCAAAACAAAATCAAAGATTGAATTGAATAAGCTTTTGTCTGAAAAAAAGGAGGCTTTGATGCATTTTCGTTTTAAATTATCAAGCGGTAAAGCAAAAAACATGAAAGAAGGCCGTAGTTTAAAAAAAGATATTGCAAGAATTTTAACAGAATTGAATAAAAAATAATTTATGAAAAATAAAATTTCTAACGGGGTGGAGAATAAAAACAAAGGGAAAATATTAAAAGGGAAAATAGTTTCCGATATAATGGATAAAACAGTCGTGGTTCTTGTTGAATCTTTCAGAAAATACCCAAAGTATGAGAAATATATGAAAATAAGCAAGAGATTTAAGGCGCATGATGAAAAAAATGAATACAAGAAAGACGATTTAGTCATGATTCAAGAATGCAGGCCGATTTCAAAAGATAAAAGGTTTAGAATTTTGCGAAAAGTTTTATGATTCAAACAAGAACAATGTTAGATGTTGCAGACAATAGCGGAGCAAGGCTCGTGCAGGTTATTAAGGTTCTCGGAGGTAGCCGGAAGAGATATGCCAGGATCGGAGATGTTGTTGTAGTCTCTGTAAAAATTGCTGAACCAAGAAAAATTGTAAAGAAAAAAGAGGTTCTGCATGCTTTAGTTGTAAGGCAAAGAAATAACTTTAGAAGAAAAGACGGTTCTTATATCCGTTTTGATGATAACGCCATTGTTGTTTTAGAAAAAGGTAAAAAAGAGCCAAGGGCAGGTCGTATTTTTGGCCCCATACCAAGAGAAATACAAGAATTAGGTTATGCGAAAATTGTTTCTTTAGCCCCTGAAATTGTATGAATCCCGTTAGAAATAAAAAACTTATGCCTTACGTTTATTTAATCAAAAATAGAAAAAACAATTGTTTTTGCAAAGATATTATAATTAATTTATGGAAATGCAAACATTTCCTATTTCTAACGGGATGAAAATAAAAAAAGGAGACACAGTGAAAATAATTTCTGGAAAAGATCGAGGCAAAATTGGTAAAGTGACTAATATATTAAAGAAAGAAAATAAGATTGTTGTTGAGGGAATAAATATATCCAAGAAACATTCAAAGCCAAAAAAGCAAGGTCAGAAGGGGCAAATTATTCAGGTTGCAATGCCCATTAATGCTTCCAATACCATGATTATGTGTGCTGGTTGTAGTAAGACTACGCGAGTATCAAAGAAAATAGTTGGTAATAGAATGGTGCGCGTGTGTAAAAAATGCGGAGCAGAACTATAAACATCCGATGTTG
>JBBTUP010000003.1:0-13831 GCA_038063695.1 Patescibacteria group bacterium | reverse complement strand
ATTTATGTTTATAAAAGAAAAATATAATAAAATAGTGGTACCGGAAATGAAGAAGAAATTCGAATACAAGAATAATTTTGCTGTCCCAAAAATTGAAAAAGTAATTATCAGCACGGGTATTGGATCCTTGAAAGATGAAGCAAAGAAAGAAGCGATAGAAATTTCTTTAAGCAAAATTGCTGGACAAAAGCCCCGTCCTAATCCTGCGAAGAAATCTATAGCATCTTTTAAACTTAGACAGGGGGCAATAATTGGATATTCAGTAACATTGCGCGGTAAAAGGATGTATGATTTTTTGCAAAAATTAATCAGTGTTGCCTTGCCGAGAGTAAGGGATTTTAGAGGTTTGGATCCAAAATCCATTGATGAAGCCGGTAATTTTTCCATAGGATTTAAAGAACATGTTGCTTTTCCAGAGGTTAGCAATGAGGATATTAGAAGCACTTTCGGTTTAAACGTAACAATAGTTACAAGTGCAAAAAAGAAAGAAGAGGCAATGAAACTCTTGCGTTTAATAGGTATTCCGTTTAAAATCTAAACATTATAAAATCGATTATGGCTAAAAAATCAGTAATAGCAAGATCGCAAAAAAAACCGAAATATAAATCACGCGTGGTGAGAAGATGTTTTCGTTGTGGCAGGAAGCGTGGCTACATGAGGGATTTTGATTTATGCCGAATCTGTTTTAGGGAATTGGCCAGTGAGGGGTTAATACCGGGTGTAAAAAAATCTAGTTGGTAGTTCAATAAAATAACTACAAATAATATGGATATAATAGCAAACATGTTTACAAAAATAAAAAATGCGCAGGCTGTTGGCAAGGAGACGGTGGTTGTTGACTATTCAAAATTAAAGAAGAATATACTTGATGTGCTGTTGAAAAATAAATTTATAAAGGAAGTTAGTCATAAAGGCAAGAAAGATAAAAAGATAATAGAAATCACGCTTCTTTATGACGAAAAAGGGAATGGCCGTATTTCTGGTATTGAGAGAATTTCTAAGTTATCCAGGAGAATCTACACTCCTTTTAAAAAAATAAAGAGCTTAAGCAGGGGTCGTTTATTGATTTTATCAACACCGAAGGGTGTTTTGTGGGGCGACGAAGCTATTAAGGAAGGTGTGGGAGGAGAAATTATTTGCAGGATTTGGTAGATTGACAAGCTCGCTATAAATAGCTCGATAAACTCACTATAAATATTATGAGTCGCATAGGAAAAAAAATAATTTTGATACCAGATAAAGTAGAGGTAAAAATAGAGAAAGACAATGTCCGTGTTAAAGGTCCATTGGGGGAACTTATTCGTCATCCCAATGATAAAATTAAGATTGAGATCAATGACAACAAAATCACTTTGACTCCCATTGATAACAGTAACGAGACTAAAGCCCTATGGGGGACGCAATCCTCCCATTTGCTTAATATGATAAACGGAGTGACAAAAGGTTTTGAGAAAAAATTAATGATTGAAGGAGTTGGTTTTAAGGCGCAATTGGAAGACCAGAAAATTTCTTTGAGTTTAGGATATTCTCATCCCGTAAAAATCGATATTCCGGAAGGTATAAAAGTTCAGGTTGAAAAGAATATAATAAATATTTCGGGAATAGATAAAGATAAAGTCGGTTCATTTACTTCTATCATAAGGAGTTTAAAAAAACCGGAGCCATATAAAGGTAAAGGCATAAGATATATAGACGAAGTTATTAGAAAAAAAGCAGGTAAAAAAGCAGCAACAGCCGCATAAATTTAATAATTATGAAGAAACTAAAATTATCTCCAAGAAAAATAAGACATAAAAAAATAAGGAAAAAGATAAAAGGCACATCTTTTTGTCCTCGACTTTCTGTTTTTCGTTCAAATAAGCACATTTTTATCCAATTGATTGATGACGAGAAAGGAAAAACAATTATTTCAATATCTGATATAAAGAAGAAGATCAAAGGTAATAAAACAGAAATTGCCAAAAAAATGGGGATAGAATTAGCTAAAATGGCAAAAGAGAAAAAGGTCGTAAGAGTTGTATTTGACAGGGGAGGTTATAAGTATCACGGGAGGATTAAAGCCGTGGCAGAAGGGATGAGAGAAGAAGGGTTAAATTTTTAAGAATAAATTTTTAATATGGATAAAAATAAAAAAAATATTAGTAAGAATCAAAAGACGGAGATAGAGAATAAAGTTATAGACATAAGAAGAGTTGCCAGGGTTGTGGCTGGCGGAAGGCGTTTTAATTTTCGCGTGAGTTTGGTTGTCGGAGACAGAAATGGTACAGTAGGAGTAGGCATAGGAAAATCATCAGACACGTCTTCTGCTATAGAGAAGGCCTTAAGGGACGCGAAGAAAAATACCATAAAAATTCCTCTGACTAAAGATTTTTCTATTCCTTATAACTGCGAAGCCAAATATGGCAGCGCCTATGTGATTATCAAGAAAGCGAAAAAAGGTGGGGGTCTTGTGGCCGGCAGTTCAGTAAGAACAGTTCTTGATTTAGCAGGGATAAAAAATATTAATGCCAAAATACTTTCAAAAAGCAAAAATAAATTAAACAATGCTCGTGTAGCAATTAAGGCATTAAGCAAATTTAAAGTTTAATAATAATTAGTTCATTCATTTTTAATTTTGAGATTTCAATTTTAAATTTGACTGAGTGAAGCGAAGAAACATGCAGTTGCATCAAATAAAAAGAAAAAATAAAAATAAATCCAAAAAAAGAATCGGCCGCGGCGGCAAGAGGGGTTCTTATTCCGGCAAGGGCATAAAAGGCCAGAAGTCAAGAGCAGGAAAAAAATTAAGACCGGAATTAAGAGATATAATAAAAAAGATTCCCAAAAAAAGGGGTTATAGATTTAAATCTTTCGTAAAAAAGCCAAAAACAATAAATCTTAATCTGATTGAAAAACATTTTGAAAGCGGGCAGAAAGTTACGCCAAAATCTTTATTGGAAAAGGGTTTGATAGAAAAAAAGAAAGGGTTTCTTCCGGATGTTAAATTATTAGGCGGCGGAATCTTGACAAAAAAATTACTGGTTTCAAAATGCCAGATTTCCAAGCCGGCCTTGGAAAAAATTAAAAAAGCAGGAGGCAATGTGGAATAAAATTAAAATTATTTTTAGAGATAAAGATTTGCGCAAGAAAATTCTTTTTGTATTACTCATTCTTTTTTTATTTAGAGTCGGCGCAAATATCACTATCCCTGGAGTGGATCTGGAGAGATTAAGCAAATTTATGTCCAGCGGGTTTTTTGGTTTTTTGAGCATTATTTCAGGTAGTGGGCTTTCCAATCTTTCTATAATGATGCTTGGTGTGGCGCCTTATATTACAGCCACTATTATTATGCAGCTTTTAACCATGATGTTCCCCAAATTAAAAGAAATGTATCATGAAGAGGGAGAGGCAGGCAAGCAGAAATTCAACCAATATTCAAGATTGTTTACAGTGCCGTTAGCAGCGCTACAGGCCTTTGGGCTTTTATCAATGCTTGCCAGCAAGGGCGTTTTGGTGAACCTGACTCTTTATGACAAGATTGTTAATATTATTATTATTATTGCCGGATCCGTTCTTTTAATGTGGCTTGGAGAATTAATATCCGAATATGGCATTGGTAACGGAGTTTCCTTGATTATTTTTGCTGGCATTGTTTCCAGCATTCCCTCTGCTGTTTATAGGCTTTTTACTCTACAATTCTATCTTTCCCAGATACCAATGTATTTAGGAGTTTTAATAGCAATAGTATTTATTGTTGCAGGAGTTGTGGTGGTTACAGAAGCGGAACGACCTATCCCGATTTCTTATGCCAAAAGAATAAGAGGAACGCGCATGTATGGGGGTTCGTCAACTTATCTTCCTCTAAGAATAAATCAGGCAGGAGTTATACCTATCATTTTTGCCCTATCAATTTTGCTTTTTCCGCAGATGATTTTAAATTTTTTGGATGGATTTCAGGGTAATAATATCATTAACGCAATTTCTGGTATTTTTCAATCGTTCATAAATAATATTTATATTTATGGAACTTTTTATTTTGTGCTGGTGTTTCTCTTTACTTATTTTTATACAGCAGTAACTTTTGACCCTAATGCCATTGCCACCAATCTTCAAAAAAGCGGGGCTTTTATACCTGGCATAAGGCCAGGCAAATCAACTGCAGAATATATATCAAAAATTTTGAATAAGATAACTTTTTTTGGCGCCATGTTTTTGGGCGTTATCGCCGTTTTGCCTTTTGTAATGCAGGGCATCACCCAAAATCCTTTATTCGCCATCGGCGGCACCGCGTTATTAATCGTTGTTTCCGTCGTCTTGGAACTCGTCAAACAAACCGAATCCCAGATAGTGATGAGGGAGTATGAGTAGGAAAAAATTTTCAATAATAAATCAGCAAGACGCTCTAATGGAGCGTTTTTGCTTTTGTGATATAATAAATTTATAAGATATTTTAAAGACATTAAAAATCTTGCGATATAGGGATGATTTAAAAGATGCGTTAAATGTGCGATCGCTTAAATAACGCATCTTTTTTGTAATGCGAATGTGCGAAGCTCGGCTTCGCACACATGCAATTATTATAAAGGCATTAAAATCTTGCGATATGGAAACGACCTTTATGATTTGCTATTGATTTCTTTTTTGAAAAGATTATAATTATAACAATTATGGCAAAGAAGAAATTAACTACAAATGAATATTCTTTCACTGTTATTTACGAGCCAGTCAAAGGTGGAGGATATCAGGTTTCTGTGCCTCTGCTTTCTGGTCTTATTACTTATGGCAGGAATTTTGAAGAGGCGAAGATTATGGCAAGAGATGCAATAGTTTGTTATCTTGAAAGCTTGAAAAAAGACAAGGAAAAAATTCCAACAGAAAAATCTCTTCTTCAGGAGAAGATTACGGTCTCTATAAGATGATAATTCTATGCCAAGATTGCCAGTATTAAGAGCCAAAGAAATTATTAGGATATTTTTAAGTATTGGTTTTTATACACACCATCAAACAGGCAGTTATGTTCATCTTCGGCACTATAAAAAAGTCCAACTAAGAATCACAATTCCTCGTCATGACAGATTTGATATACCTCCTTTTGTTTTGAACAATATTTTAAAACAGGCAGAGATAACAAAAGAAGAATTTTTGAAATTATTAAAAAAGTAAAATGGCAAAAGATAATTTTGAAGTCATATTTGTTTTAGGACCGCCGGGGAGCGGAAAGGGCACGCAGATAAAATTACTGGCGGAAAAACTGGGTTATTATCATTTTATTTCCAGCAAAATAGGCAAGAATTATGTTAATAGCCATAATGACTTAGAAACGCTAAGGCAGATGGATAGATATAAAAAGGGACTTCTTTGGGATAAAGAATGGATGTTTAAGGTGGTAAAAGAAAAAACAGAGGAATTTATTTCTGATAAAGATGAATGCAAAGGCATAATTTACGATGGCTCTCCGCGCACGCTTTATGAGGCGGAAAAACTTTATGAATTTTTAAAAGATAAAATCGGCAAGGAAAACATAAAAATAATTGAAATTGATGTTAATATAGAAGAATTACTGGAAAGAATTGAGAAAAGATTAATTTGCAGTAAATCAAGCGAACATGTTTATATTAAATCAGAAAAACTTTTACCCGGGATATCTTGCCCTGAAGGCGATGGCATTTTGCAGGAGCGCGACCTGGATAAAAAAGAAATTTTTAAAGTAAGAATAGAAGAATATAAAAAAGAGACATTACCGGGCCTAGATTATCTTAAAAAACAGCATGATGTCATTGTAATAAACGGCGACCAGACAATAGAAAAAGTCCATAAAGATATATGGTTAGCATTAAAACAAAAAAAGAAATAAAAATTTTAAGAGAAGGAGGCAGAATCCTTGCCTTTGTTTTGCATGAGGTGGCAAAAAATGCAAAGCCGGGAGTAATGACAATGGAATTGGATAAACTGGCGGAGAAATTAATAAAAAAATCAAGAGGAAGACCTTCTTTTAAAAATTATAAAACATCTGATGATAAAATTCCGTATCCTGCAAGTTTATGCATTTCCATAAATGATGAAGTGGTACACGGGATTCCATGTGGAAGAAAATTAAAAAATGGCGATATTGTAAGTTTAGATTTAGGTTTAGAGTATAAAGGTTTTTATACTGACATGGCTGTCACATTGCCAGTTGGCAAGGTAAGTAAAAACGCGAAAAAAATTATTGATGCAACAAAAAAATCTTTGGATAAGGGAATAAAGATTATAAAAAATGGCGTGTTTACAGGAGACATAGGTTATGCGATTCAATTCTATGCTGAATCAAAAGGTTTTAATGTTGTACGTCGGCTGGTTGGGCACGGCGTTGGGTATGATGTGCATGAGGATCCTCAAGTGCCAAATTTTGGAAAGCCAAAAACAGGAGTGCAACTTAAGGTCGGAATGGTGCTGGCATTAGAGCCCATGTTAACAGGCGGTGATTTTGACATTATTCTTAATAAAGATGATTGGACATGGAAAACAAAAGACGGCTCCCTCTCCGCCCATTTTGAGCACACTATTGTTGTTACAAAAACTGGCGCAGATATATTGACTAAAATTTGAATAATTATGCGTTTGATGGGGATTGATTATGGCGAAAAAAGAATTGGCATAGCGCTTTCAGACGAGAGTGCGCAATTTGCTTTTCCGCACAGCGTTATTGAGAATTCGCCAAACACTATTAAAAAAATTAGAATAATATGCCAAGAAAATAAGGTGGGGGAAATTATTTTAGGGCAATCATTGGATTATAAAAAATTACCCAACCCAATAATGGGGAAAACCGATAGATTCAAAGCAGTTCTTGAAAAAGAGCTTGATTTACCCGTTGTTTATCAGTGGGAAGTTTTAACAACAAAAGAGGCAGAGAGAATTCCCGCCTTTGGCGAGGCTCGCCCTCCACTTTCTAATTTAAGAAAAATGAAAAGAAGGCGGCAGGGCAGGCATAAGAAAATAGACGCTTCTGCAGCAGCATTAATACTAAAAAGTTTCATAGAAAAAGAAAAAATGGTAGAATAAATATAATATGAAAGAAGATATTTATCTATCAGTCGTGATCCCGGCTTATAATGAAATGGAAGGTATAGCAGATACGCTTGTTGATATAAGCAGGTATTTGTTTAGCCAAAATTATGTATCAGAAATAATCGTGGTTAATGATGGGTCTAAAGATAACACATCGGAAGTTGTTAAAAAACTGCAAGGCACAATTCATAATTTAAAGTTTATTGATAATAAGAAAAACCAAGGTAAGGGAAGCGCCGTGAAGCAGGGAATACTTGCCGCGCAAGGCAGATACAGACTATATGTTGACGCTGACAATGCTATTTCAATAGACCATATCGATAAATTTTGGCCTTATTTAAAAGAAGGATATGATATTGTAATAGGTTCAATTGAAATTAAAGGGGCGGTGAAAAAAGAAAAATATGCAGGTTATAGAAAAATTTTGGGTAAATTATCTAAATATCTAATAAGGATTTTAACTATTTGGAAAATCCACGATACACAAAGAGCCTTTAAGCTTTTTCCAGCGGAGGTTGCTGAAAAAGTTTTTTCTCAACAAACTATTATGCGCTGGGGTTTTGATATAGAGATTTTAGTCATTGCGAATAACATGGGGTACAAAATAAAAGAAATGCCCGTTGTTTGGATAAATCCTAGCGGTGGGAGAGTTACTTTGATGTCTTATATTAATACTCTTATTGAGTTAATCATAATAAAAATAAATTTATTAAGCGGGAAATATAAAAAATCTTTATGAAAATTAAAAAAATACAAGCAGAAGAATTTAGAAGAGATTTTATCAGCAGGGAATGGATTTTAGTTTCTTCAAACAGACAGAAGAGACCGATATTCTTTAATATAAAAGAAAAAAAGAAAACAGGTAGAGTTTTTTCTAAGAAAGAATGTCCTTTTGAAAATCCTCAAAAAAGTGGCAATGCTGATCCTGTTTTTTGGATGCCAAAGCCTGGCATAGACAAAGGAAGAGCGGTGTTTGAAAAAGATTGGTTTACCCAGATAGTCCCAAATAAGTTTCCTCTTTTAAGAAGAAACAACCACAAGCCCAAGATAAAAAAACATGGAATTTATGAGATAGTTGATTCTTTTGGTTTCCATGAGATTGTTATTACCAGAGATCACGATAAGATGTTTGAAGATATGGTCATAAACGAACTTTCTCTTGTTTTCAAAACATACAAAGAAAGATATAGAATTTTGGAAAAAGATAAGAGTATTGATTATATTTTGATTTTTCATAATCAAGGCGAACTTGCAGGTGCTTCCATACCTCATCCGCACTCCCAAATAATTGCTCTTCCTATAGTTCCTCCTGATGTCTCAAGAAGCATAAATGGCGGCGTTAATTTTTACGAAAAGTATAAAAAGTGCGCCCATTGTACAATGCTTGATTATGAAAAAAAAGAGAAAATCAGGATTATAAACAAAAACAAATATTTTATTTCAGTGGCGCCATATGCCTCGAAGGTGCCTTTTGAGGTAAGAGTTTATCCCGTAAGGCATAATTCTGATTTTGAAGAAATTTCAGACCATGAGATTCCATATCTGGCAGAAATTTTTAAAGATATTCTAATCAGAATGAGAAAATCATTAGGTAGTAAGGATTATAATTTTTTTATTCATACTTCATCCGCAAGAGTGGATAGTGTTCCTTATTATCATTGGCACATAGAAATACTTCCCCGTACATATAAATGGGGAGGAGTTGAGCTTGGTACTGGTATTGAAGTAATTTCTGTGCCGCCGGAACTTGTTGCATATCAATTAAGAAAAGTGAAAAAGCAAAATAAATGATAGACTAATTATGATGAGATTAAATTGGATTTCTAATTTTTTTCCTCTGCCCAGATATCTTACTATGCAGGCTGCCGGTCTTGATATCTCTGATTTGTCGTTAAAATATGTGAAATTAGGGAGAAAAGATAAAAATATATATTTGCAGAATTTTGGGAAAAAATCTATTCCAGAAGATCTTATCGAATCAGGAGAGATAAAAGACAAAGAAAAACTTACAGACTTATTAAGGTCGGTGCAAAAAGATACTGGTTTAAGGTATATAATAGTGTCTTTGCCCGAAGAAAAAGGCTTTCTAGGAAAAACAAAAATTCCCAAAATAAAAAGAGAAGAAATAAGAGATACGATTGAGTTGCAGATAGAAGAACTTATTCCACTTCCCGCAAAAGATGTAATCTTTGATTTTGACATTATAGAAGGAATCGACAAAAAAGATGATGATCATATAGACATCATGTTTGTTGCCTTTCCCAGAAAGATAGTTGAAGATTACAGGGATGTTTTAATTAACGCTGGATTTATGCCTCTTATTTTTGAAATGGAAGCCCATGCTTTTAAAAGATGCGTAGTTTCAAAAGAAGATATGGATACTCAGATAATAGTTGATCTGGGCAAAACAAGAACAACTCTTATTATTGTGAATAATAATATAATACAATTTACCACGACATTTAATGTTGCGGGTGATAATATAAATAATATTTTATCCAAAAATCTCTCTGTTAGCACTGATGAAGCAGAAAAAATAGTGAAGGAGAATGGATTTGTGAAAAGTAAAAGCAACGAGGCGGTTTTTAATAGTCTTTTACCAGTAGTATCTGCTATAAAAGATGAAATAAGCAGGTCGATAATTTTTTGGGACAACCATCCTGATTGGCACAACAAAGACCAGAAGAAAATATCAAAAATAATTTTATGCGGAGGAATTTCTAATATGAAAGGATTGCCACAATATCTTTCTTATGAATTGAAGGTGCCTGTTGCCAAGGCTAATCCTTGGATTAATATTACTTCTTTAGACAATTATGTTCCGACCTTGGAATTATCAGAATCATTGACATATACAACTCCCTTAGGCCTTGCTCTGAGGATATTTGATTATTGAAAAATGAATTTATTGCCATTAGAAAATAAAATAATGATAAAAAAAGAATATTTGCGACGAGTTTTTGTATTATTCGGGACATTCTTTTCTTTGGTTGTGTTTTCTGGAATTTTGCTTATTTTACCGACCTTTTATCTTTTAAATAACATGAAAGATGATTATGAAAAACAACTTTCTTCGTATAAAGAGAGAATGGACTCTGTTAATTCTTCGGGCACGTTTAAAATTGTATCTGATTTGAATAAGAAAATAAATATTTTAAAAAAAGAACAAGTCAATCTCGCCTTAAATCTTGTTATAGAAAAAATAATTAATTATAAAAATAATAACATAATCATCAAAAAAATTTCTTATGAGAAAGTTTTATTCAAAGAGAAAGATAAAAAAGATGTGATTGTAAAAGAGAAGATAAAAATTGATGGATTTAGTTTAACAAGGTCTGATTTTTTAAATTTCCTGAATTTAATTAAGGAAGATAAAGATTTTAGCAATGTTAATTCTCCCGTTTCCAATCTTTTAAAGGTAAATAACGTAGATTTTTCGATAACCTTGGAATTTTAATAATATGCGTGAAATAAATAAAAAATTTTTATTGACAATATCAACGTTTATTATATTAAACGTAATTCTCTTGTCATTCTGGGGATATTTGTATGTAAAGATGAAAGAAAAAGGGGATTATATTTTTAATACAAAAAAAGAGATAGTAATAATAGAGAATAATTTGAATAATATCAAATTATTGGAAGATTTTTTAGGGGATATTACAAAAGAAAAAGAAATAATAGATGCTGTTTTTTTAGAAAGTGATAGAGACGAAAAAATTATCAATTTTATTCAGTATTTGGAATCTCTCGCCGAAGTGGCGAACGTTAGCTTGGAGTTATCGGGAGATGTTCCTAAATTTGACTTAAAGATAAAGGGAGAATTGGAAAATATTATCAAGTTTACAAAATTTTTAGATAATATGAATTATTGGATATCTTATGATAAAGCAAATTTACAGAGAATTGAAAATGGTGCTGATGTAAGAGTTTTGTGGCAGGCAGATTTGAATATAGTGGTAAAAAGTTATCTTTCAAAAAATGAAAACAATTAATTTTAAAAAGATATTTAGATATCTAAATTATAATAATTACGAAGGAATAAAGATTAAAGTAATGCGTGATTGGAAGTTGCTTCTTATATTATTTGTGTTATTATTAGTTATTATATCTTTGATAGATTTTTACATTTATTTTGATATAAAAGAAAAAATAGATTCAGATGTCACTGACGCTGTAAGCATCCAATATAAAAACATAGAGAAGCCTTCTTTAGATGATATCCTAAAAATGATTGATGCCAGAAAAAAGCAATTTGAAACGATTCACTAGGAATAAATCGGTATTTCTCCCTGTAGTTCAACGGATAGAACGGCTCCCTTCTAAGGAGTAAATAGAGGTTCGATTCCTCTCGGGGAGATAAAAAGGGCGCTTAGCTCAGCTGGTTAGAGCATCGCATTTACACTGCGAAGGTCGGGGGTTCGATCCCCTCAGCGCCCATGAAAATGCAATATGGAACAGCAGCAAGAATATTATAATGAAACAATTATTCCGGCAGAACCGCCGGACAAGCATCCTGGCAGAATTGAGGGTCTCATTGCTATTTTATGTGCCACGTTATCTCTGATGTTTTTCCCTCCGATTTTTGGCATCACAGGGATTGTTCTTGGTAAAAAATCCCACAAAGAAGGCTCTGTCAATCTTGGATTAATCTCTATTGTTCTTTCTGTTATTTTTATGATAATGGGCATTATAATCGGTATATTTGATAGTAAATTTGGTATTTTTGATAATTTAATTAGATAACATGGTTTTAATAATTTTGTTTCTGATCACTGTAATTGCCCCCGTACTTTTCTGGTTGCGGTTTTTTATTTGGGAAGATAGATCAGAACCTGAACCAAGAAAACTTCTCATAAAAGTTTTTATTTTGGGCATAGGAACATCTTTTCTTGCTCTTGCCATAGAGGGCATTATTTTTAAAATTTCGCATTCTTTCTTTGGTGGCCGGTTTGATATTCCAGAATCAGTAAGCAAAATATCAATAGGAATTATAATAGCGTTTTTTTTAATAAGTATAGTAGAGGAACTTTTAAAATACTCGGTATTGAAAGAATATATTTACAAAAAAACTGATTTTAATCAGATAGCCGATGGAGTATTTTATGCAGCAACTATTGCTTTAGGTTTTTCTGTTACAGAAAACGCTTTTTATTTTTTAAAATTCGCTTTTTTTCTTGAAGTGCCTCTGACTTTTATAGGTGTAGGCGTTGCTTCGTTGGGTAGGGGTATAGTGACTGTTTTGCTTCATATCACAGCATCGGGTATAATGGGATATTCTCTCGGCAAAATGAAATTTACCAGAAAACATAAAAAATCAATTATCGCGGGGGCTTTGATCATTGCAGTGTCTCTTCATGCTCTATTTAACTTGCTTGTGTCATTGCCTGATTGGTCCAACTTAGCTTTCCCTCTGGTATTCTTTATTTTTATCTATCTTTTGAAAATCTTGAATAAGCCAGAATCCAGATTGGTGTGGAAAATCATTACTCCCAAAAAGGACTAAATCTTTCTAGGTATTTTTATGGAGATAATTTATGAAGATAAAAATTTTCTTATTGTAAACAAGCCAGCCGGTCTTATTGTTCATTCCATTGAAGATTCAGAAGAGAGTAGTGTTGTTGATTGGCTGATTAAGAAATACCCAACGATTAAGAGTGTTGGCGACCCTTCGACAGGCTCATGGCAAGGGAATTCGCGGCCTGGCATAGTCCATCGTTTAGATAAAGACACATCTGGCATTTTATTGATTGCAAAAAATCAAGAAGCGTTTGAGTATTTTAAAAAATTATTTCAAGAGAGAAAAATTAAAAAAGTTTATGGCGCTCTAGTTTACGGATCAATAAAAAACGATAAGGGCTTTATAGATATGCCATTAGGAAAAAGCAAAAAAGATTTCCGAAAAAGAGGAATTAAGGGAAAAACAAGGGGAGAATTAAAAGAGGCAATAACAGAATATAAAATTATTAAGAGATTTCCAGATTATACATTTATTGATGTTTTTCCTAGGACCGGCAGAACGCATCAGATAAGAGTGCATTTAGAGTCAATAGGTCATCCTATAGTATGCGATAAATTATATGGGCCCCAAAAGGCCGTTTGCCCTTTTGGATTGAGGCGTCATTTTCTCCATGCCCGTTCTTTGGAGTTTACAGATATGGATGACGCAAGGGTAAAGTTTGAAGCAGATCTGCCAGAAGATTTAAAAAACATATTAAGGGAGTTGCGTGGGTAATAATTTTATGTTAGATTATCAATCATGACTATTGATATAGAGCAGAGAAAAAAAATAGATATAAGGCCAGGAAATACTATTAAGGTTTGGCAAAAAATAAAAGAAGGCGATAAAATGCGTCTTCAGGCCTTTGAGGGATTAATTATAGCCCACAAGCACGGTTTTGAACCGGGAGCCACATTTACTGTTAGAAAGATATCTAGCGGGATAGGGGTGGAAAAAATATTTCCATTATTTTCTCCAAATATTGATAAAATAGATGTTATTAAGCGCTCAAAATCTAGAAGGGCCAAACTTTATTATGTCAGGGGAAAAACAGCAAAGGAAATCCGTAAAAAAATGAAGCAAATAAAAAAAGAAGTGATACAAGTTGTTCCCGAAGTTTCTGAAGAGAATATTCCTGCTTAAAATATTGCTATAATGATGACAACAGCCCAGGTGGTGGAATTGGTATACACACTAGGTTGAGGACCTAGGCTCGTTAGAGCGTGCGGGTTCAAGTCCCGCCCTGGGCATTTTCAAACAAAAAGAAGTTTAGCTCAAATCTTTTTTTCTCTCTTCAAACTC
>JBBTUP010000002.1:9574-12005 GCA_038063695.1 Patescibacteria group bacterium | reverse complement strand
AAGCCGTAAGGCGAAATCGCTTTTAAAAGATTGCATTATTATAATGTCTGCTGAACTTCTAACGGGATTCATTAATTATTATTATAACCTGATTGATTTCGCAGTGCAAATTTGATATGATAAAAATAAATTTTTAAGCCCGAGTGGCGGAATTGGCAGACGCGTTGGACTCAAAATCCAATGATGGCAACATCATGAGAGTTCGACTCTCTCCTCGGGCATAATGCAATATTATTACATCATCACTTTCGGCTGTCAGGCGAATGTGGCGGATTCAGAGAGAATCGCCTCTAAATTAAACGCACTTGGCTATCGCATAGCCAAAGACGAGAAAAACGCCGATTTGATTGTTATAAATGCCTGCTCGGTACGGCAGTCAGCCATGAATAGAGTTTATGGGAAAATAAGAAATTTGAAGAATGAAAGAATTATTTTAGCTGGATGCATATTAGAAAAAGACAAGAAAAAATTATCGACCAAATACCAAAATATAGAATTTTGGCATCCTGATGAATATTTTGATTTAACGCCAATATATTCCGATAATGCCTCTGCTAATATCCCCATAATGACCGGGTGCAATAATTTCTGCACTTATTGCGCCGTGCCTTATACCAGAGGTAGAAAACGCTCAAGGCCAGCAGAAAATATTATTAAAGACGTAAAAACTGCGCTCAAAAAAGGGATAAGAGAAATTTGGCTGCTTGGCCAGAATGTGAACTCTTACAAAGATAAAAATATAAATTTTGCAAAATTATTAAGAATGATTAATAATATTCCCGGTAATTTCTGGATAAGATTTACCTCTCCGCACCCCAAAGATTTTTCCGATGATTTGATTAAAGCAATGAAAGAATGCGGGAAATTCAGCCATTACATTAATTTACCGCTTCAATCAGGCGACAATAATATTTTAAAAAAAATGAACCGGCCATATACAGCAGCGCATTACAAAAAACTGACCAAAAAAATACGCAAGGCCATGCCAGACATAGCCATATCAACTGACATAATTGTCGGCTTCCCTAGTGAAACCAGAAAACAATTTGAAAACACCGTGAAAGTTTTCAAAGAAATAAAATTTGACATGGCTTATCTGTCAGAATACTCGCCCAGGCCAAAAACAAATGCTATGCGCTTTATGGAAGACAATGTGCCTCACAAAGAAAAAGAATTGAGAAAAAAAATATTAAATGATGTACTAATAAAAACCGCGCTTGAAAAGAATAAAAAATTAGTCGGCAAGACACTAATTATCTTAAACAATAGAACTAGTGGAAATAAATTAGTACTTAGAAGCCTTGCTTCTAAGTGTAAGAAGCAAGGCTTCT
This sequence comes from Patescibacteria group bacterium, assembly GCA_038063695.1. Classification (GTDB taxonomy): domain Bacteria; phylum Patescibacteriota; class Minisyncoccia; order UBA9983; family UBA9983; genus JBBTUP01. The sequence continues at coordinate 10,674 of JBBTUP010000002.1, read as the reverse complement.
TAACAGTCAAAATAACCAAAGCAACTCCATGGCATTTAGAAGGAAAATTATTGTAATATTGGGTCCGACCGCTTCTGGTAAAAGCGACTTATCTATAAAAATCGCCCAAAAAATAAGGGGTGAAATTATCTCTGCTGACTCAAGACAAGTTTATAAAGGACTAGATATCGGCACCGGAAAAATCACAGAAAAAGAAATGCAAGACATAAAACATCATTGCTTAAATGTTATAAGCCCCAAGAAAATCTATACTGCCTTGGATTTTAAAAAGTGCGCAGAAAAAGCAATTGAAAATATTTTATCTCGCGGGAAAATGCCTATTGTCTGCGGAGGCGCGGGATTTTATATAGACGCGCTTTTAGGTAAGATACAAATCGTTGGAGTGCCTCCTAATTGGAGGCTAAGAAAAAAATTGGAGAAAAAATCTGTTGAAGAATTGTTTAAAATTCTCAAAAAATTAAATCCGGAACATGCGAAAATTATTGACAAACATAATCCGAGAAGATTAATTAGGGCGATAGAAATCGCGGAAACCTTAGGAAAAGTTCCTTCGTTACGCGTTACGCGCAACGCATACCGTGGAATTTTATTTATTGGAATAAAACTGCTGGAAAAAGAACTAAGGAAAAGAATAGGAAAAAGAGTGAGAAAAATGATAAAAGATGGGCTGATAAACGAATTAAAAAAACTCAGAAAAAACAGGTTATCTTGGAAACGGCTCTATGAACTAGGCTTTGAATACAAATACCCTGCCTTATTTTTACAGGGAAAAATTTCAAAAAGTGAGATGCTAGAAAGAATGATATTAGAAAACTGGCATTATGCCAAACGCCAGATGACTTGGTTTAAACGCGACAAAAAAATAATATGGTTAAATTCGTCAAATCCCGACAAAGTAAATTTATTAGTGAAAAAATTCTTAAAATAATTTGCTTTATTTTTCACATTATGCTATAAACTCATTAGATTTTAAATTTATTTAAGGAGGAGAATAATTGGGGAGTTTTTATTTAGTTTAGATAATTTACGGGAGCTGGAGGAATCGGACCTCCGACCGCGGTTTTGGAGACCGCTATTATACCACTTAACTAAGCTCCCAA
>JBBTUP010000002.1:0-9474 GCA_038063695.1 Patescibacteria group bacterium | reverse complement strand
ACGGGTAGGTGGCGGAGTGGACAATCGCACCAGACTGTAAATCTGGCGGCCTAACGGCCTTCGGGGGTTCGAATCCCTCCCTGCCCAGTAGTAAAAATTGACATTATACTTTTATCTTTTTTTTGTTTCTAATATTTTCTTTATTTTTAGAAAATATATTTATCTTAAGACTCTTATTTTCTATATCAATAAACACCTCATTACCTTTTTTAACTCTGCCAACCACTATTTTCTCAGCCAATGGATTAAGAATCTTATTCTGAATAAACCTCTTTAATGGCCTTGCGCCATAACGAGGATTATAACCTTCTTTTGATAAAAAGGAAAGGACCGCTTCTGACACTTTGAAATTTATCCCTTTCTCCAATAATCTATCTGCAATAGAACTTATTTGTATCTTTACTATCTCTTTGATATGATCGGGATTTAAGATATTAAATATCATTATTTCATCAAGTCTGTTTAAAAACTCGGGCCTAAATCTGTTTTCCAAACTTGTTAGGATTTTATCTTTTAACTCTTCTTCTTTTCTTCCCTCTTTTTCGTCATTAGAAACAAAACCCAACCTCTCCATCTGACGAACATATTCTGACCCAACATTGGAAGTCATAATCAGTATGGAATTCTTAAAATTTACTACCCTGCCCTTTGCATCCGTAAGCCGACCATTATCAAGAACCTGTAAAAGAATATTAAATACTTCTGGGTGCGCCTTTTCAATTTCATCAAAAAGCACAATTGAATAAGGTCTGTGCCTTATCATTTCTGTGAGTTGACCGCCTTCTTCATACCCTACATAACCTGGCGGAGAACCAATAAATTTAGATATCGCATGGCGCTCCATATATTCGGACATATCAATCCTAATAAGTGCTTTTTCATCATTAAACATAAATTCAGCCAATGTTTTGGCTAATTCAGTTTTTCCGACGCCCGTTGGCCCTAAAAACATAAAAGAACCTATAGGCTTTTCCGCTTCAGAGATTCCTGCTCTTGATCTTCTTACCGCATTGGCAATCTTTTCAATAGCCTCGTCTTGGCCAATTACTCGTTTCTTCAATTCGTCTTCCATTCTCATTAATTTTTGCGCTTCCTCCTCTAACATTCTAAAAACAGGTACGCCTGTCCAATGCGCCACAACAAAAGATATCTCTTCTTCTGTAATTTCCTCTTTAAGCATCCTACGCGATGCCTGAAGTTTTTTAAGCCTGTTTTCCTCTAAATAAATTCTCTTTTCCAGTTCCGGTATCCTGCCATATCGAAGCTCGGCAACGTGAGAAAAATCTGAATTGCGTTCCGCATTATCTGCTTCCATTCTTAAAAACTCCATCTCTTTCTTTGCGCTCCTTATATTAATAATAGAATTTTTCTCATTTTTCCATTTTAATTCCAGACCTGAAATCTTTTCTTTTAAATTATCTATCTTTTTTTGAATATTTTTTATTTTTTGGACAGCAGATGTTTCTTTCTCTTTTTTTAATGCTTCTTTCTCTATTTGGAATTTTATAATCTCTTTCTGGACGCTTTCTAACTCATGAGGCATGCTGTCCAACTCAAGCCTCAATGCTGATGCAGCTTCATCAATCAAGTCAACTGCTTTATCTGGCAGAAATCTATCGGTTATATAACGGCTGGAAAGATAAACAGCTGCCTTTATAGCATCATCGGTAATTCTAACTCCGTGATGCAATTCATATTTCTCTTTCAAGCCCCTTAACACAGAAACTGCGTCATCTTGCGATGGCTCATCTATATAAACTGGCTGGAAACGACGCGTAAGCGCAGAATCTTTCTCAATATATCTCTGGTATTCTTTAAGTGTTGTGGCTCCAATGGCTCGCAGTTCTCCTTTAGCAAGGGCTGGTTTCAACATATTGGAAGCATCTATTGACCCTTCTGCTGCGCCAGCGCCAACTAACGTGTGTATCTCGTCTATAAAAAGAATTATCTTTCCATTGGCTTTTTCAATCTCTCTCATCACTGCTTTTAATCTTTCCTCAAACTCTCCCCTGTATTTTGTTCCAGCCACAAGAGAACCCAAATCAAGAGAAACCAATTCTTTATCCCTCAAGGAATCAGGCACATCGCCCTTGGCGATTCTTTGAGCTAATCCTTCAACAATAGCTGTTTTACCAACGCCCGCCTCGCCAATTAAAATCGGATTATTTTTTGTTCTGCGAGTCAAAATCTGCATAATTCTTTTATTCTCTTTTTCTCGACCAATAACAGGATCTAATTTGTCTTCTTTGGCTAATTGCGTAAAATTACAAGCATATTTTTCCAAAATCCTGAATTTTTTCTGCGGTTCAACATCTGTAATTTTTGAACCGCGCAATTCTCTCAAAATTGCAAGTACTGCATCTTTTTCTATTTTGAATCTTCTTAAAATATCCTTTGCCCGAGAAGGAATATCCAGAAGCGCAATAAAGAGATGTTCCGTAGAAACAAAATCATCTTTTAATGATTGCGCGACCTTATGAGATACTTCAAAAACTTTGGCCAACTCTGGTTTAAGATAAATCTGATATGATGGAGATATTAAGGAAGAACCTTCTCTTTCAGAAAAACTGTCGATTATAGAATCATTTAGAAAAGAAACATCAACTTCTAATTTATCCAGAATAGATAAAACCACACTCTCTTCTTGAGTTGTCAAGGCAATTAAAAGATGCAAAGTATCCAAATGATTCTGGCCTCTTTCAATTGCAAATTCGTGCGCCTTGCGCACGGCCTCTTGGGCTTTAGACGTAAAATTTGAAAATGGTGGCATACAATTATGTAACGCGTAACCCGTAACGAGCAACGCGGGAATTAATTTAATATATTAAAACAATTTACTACTTATTTCAACTTCTCGTTCTGGTTGAATTAAAACACAGTTTCCATTTTTATCAGAAACACCAAGAGTTAAAATCTCTGATATTTCTGGCCCCATTTTTCGTGGTGGTAAATTGACAATACCTAAAATAAGTTTCCCTATCAAATTTTCTTTTGTATAATTGTGTTTAACTCCAACACAAGACATTTTAATACCTATCTCATCACCAAAATCAATTTGTAATTTAAAAACAGGCTTTTTCACTTCTGGACAATCGTCAACATTAATAATCTTTCCTACTCTAATATCTAATTTTTGAAAATCATCAATTATTGCCATGTGACTTTTCTTTTTGATTACTAATTGATCTTATCAGACCATTTATTAATTGTCGTATTATATCTGCTTGGTTATTTAATTCTTCGCATTTCTCGGTTTTAATATATCCTAAATCCTTAGATAATATCAGAAAATTCTGAACTTCCGCGACCGAACCCCTGGCCTGATAATAGAATTTTATTTTATCATTAAAATGATATCTTTCAAAGCCCTCTGCTATGTTTGCTGTTATAGAACTTGCTGCCCTTCTTAATTGGTCAATAATTCCGAATTTTTCTTCTTTAGGAAAATCTTTCGTAATTCTGTAAATTTCTAAAACCAATTGATGACCTTTTTCCCAAACATCTAAATCATAAAATTCTTTTATCATAATTTCTTGTTCCCTATTACTTATTCCTCGTTACGCGTTACGCATTACGCGTCCCTTGTTATAAATTATCTGGCCTTTCTTCTAGTATCACTTCAATTGTAATTTCTTTTCCATCACGCAAGACCTTTAAATTAACTTTATCTCCTACATTTTTTCTGTCTATCAATTCAGCTAATTGATTATTTGAATCTATCTTTGTTCCGCCAAATTCCAATATTATATCGCCTTCCTTAAGACCTGATTTTTCTGCCGGACTCCCTGGCACCACGGCAGAATTGCCTTTTGAATCATTCAAAAGAATTACTCCGTAATTAACGCTTAATTTTTTCTCTTCTTTTAATTTATCATTTATAATCTGATATCTGGCGCCTAAAAAGGGATAGACAATTTTGCCGAATTTCTGCACACTCTCAAGGTCTTTTTTAACTATATTTATAGGCAAGGAAAAACCTATATTCTCCGCTCCGCTCGCTACTGCCGTATTTATACCAATAGCTTTGCCGTTTAAATCCAAGAGAGGGCCTCCTGAATTGCCCGGATTAATGGCCGCATCGGTCTGAATAATTTCGTGAAGCTCCTTTGCTCCAGAAAGAGAACCTTGCGCAACAATGCTTCTATTTAACCCTGATATCACACCCTTAGAAACAGTATTCTGAAATTCTCCCAAAGCATTGCCAATAGCGATAACCGTCTGGCCAACTTTAATCTCATTAGAATTGCCCAAGGGAATAAAATTGAAATTATTTTTATCAGATTTTATCTTAAGAATTGCAATGTCTTTCAATGGATCCCTCGCCAACACCTCTGCATCTAATTTCCTTCCATCATTCATCACAATAGAATATTGGGCCTCTTTATCTTCAACCACATGCTTATTTGTCACTAACAATCCTTCCTTAGATATAAAAAATCCTGTTCCGCTTGAGACTTGCTTTTTCTCTGTACCATTTTGGCGGTATTGCGGAATCTGTATATCCGGCAAGATGCCAAATTCCTTGAAAAATTCGTCTCCGAACGGATTTATAAAATATTGTTCTATAACCGGCAAATCTTTTGTAGCAACAACGCTCACAACAGCCGAGGAGACATCACTTACAATCTTTATTATTAAATCTTCTTGAGAAACATAAACTGTTTTACCTTGATTTTCCTTATTGTTCTCATTATTTATCTGGACAGGTACCACTTTTTCTATGGTCTTTTCTATAATCCTATTTATATTCTGGGTAATAGGGCTTGGCACTTGTTCATACAAAGCAACAGTGACAATAGCTGTGGCAATAGATGTAACGAAACTTACAAGTAAAACCAATAATACAACTTGTGTTTTTGTTAATTGTTCCATAATTATAAATTTATATTCTACTTAAAAATATACCAGATGTCAACTCCGATAATTCTTTATCGCTTCCTTAAAGGCCTGATCTGCCAACACAGAACAATGCATCTTTCTTGGAGGAAGACCTCCTAATCTTTTTATTATATCCTGAGGCGTTATTTTTAACGCATCGTCTATTTTCATACCGCCTTTTTCTGTCACAATTTCGGAAAAGGCGGAAGTGGAAGCGATTGCTGTGGCGCATCCAAAAGTCCTCCATTTTAATTTTCTTATTCTTTCTGTTTTTGGATCAACTTTTATCCACATCTTCATTATATCACCGCAGGCAACGCTCCCTATCTCTCCAACAGTATCAAATTCTCTTCCCCTAGGATCATCGTTTAAAAAATTTTTTGGATGAAAAAAATGTTTTTTGACAGAATCAGAATAATACCAATTATCTACATCTTTCATAAAATTATTTAATTGCTGATATTAACCTTAATTTTTTTACTATATTTGGAAGAATTTTCATAACATAATCAATATCGCTTTTTTTATTCACTTTTCCTAAACTGAAACGGATTGAACCGTGTCCGTATTCATAATCCTTACCCAATGCCATTATAACATGCGACGGTTCCAAACTGTCCGAAGTGCATGCAGAACCTGTAGAACAAGACACTCCGAAATTATCCAGATACAGCACTGTCGATTCCCCTTCAACGCCCATTATAGAAACATTTATGTTGTTAGGCAATCTCTTTTGCGGATGGCCGTTTAAAAATACATTTGGAATTTCCTTTATCAGTCTTCCAATAAAATAATCGCGTAAAGCAGTTAAACGTTTCATCTCTTCTTTCTTTTCTTTATCGGCTATTTTTATGGCTTCTGTTAAACCAACTATTGCAGGCACATTCTCCGTTCCGGGCCTCAATTTATTCTCCTGTTCTCCGCCATACATCACAGGAATTAATTTAACTCCCTTTTTTACGTACAAAAAACCTATACCCTTAGGACCGTACACTTTTGATCCATTAACTGTCATCATATCGACACCAAGTTTTTCTACATCCATATCAAGATAACCTGTTGCTTGGCAAGCGTCAGTATGAAATACAGCCCACTTAGAAGCCTTGCTTCCACTTAGAAGCAAGGCTTCTAAGTGGGCTTCTCTAAAATCTTTAATCACTTTGCCAATTTCAGGAATCGGTTGTATTGTGCCTATTTCATTATTAGCATAAATTATTGAAACTAAAATTGTCTCTGGACGAAGTTCTCTTTCTACATTATGAGGTTCAACAATACCGTCTTTGCCGACATCAAGATAAGTCGCATCAAAACCATTTTTCTCTAAAAATTTTATAGGGTTTAAAACAGAATGGTGCTCAAATTTTGTGGTAATGATATGTCCTTTTTTATATTTATTAGCCGATCCGAAAATCGCAAGATTATTACTCTCTGTGCCTCCGCTTGTAAATATTATTTCTTCAGGACGACTTTTGATTATTCCTGCGATTATTTTGCGGCTTTCTTCAATATCTCTTTTTGCCTTTCTCCCTTCATGATAAATAGTACTCGGATTGCCAAAATCATCAGACCAGCATCTCTCCATCGCCTTTTTCACCCGAGGATCAAGATATGTTGTTGCCGCATGGTCCAGATAAATTCTTTTTTTCATCCCGTTAGAAATAGGACGCGGACATAATATTCCACATTCTATAAATTATTGATAAATATATATTATTGATTGAATTAAAATTTAATTTTATAAGCGTCCGCGATTTCTAACGGGACAAAACAGTTGCCCCGCCTGCCTTCGCCTTAGCCGGAGAGAGGACTCGAACCTCCAACCTATGGTTTACAAAACCATTGCTCTGCCTTTGAGCTACTCCGGCTCAGGCTAAGGCGGGCAGGTCTACCACTGCTTGCCCCGTAGTTAAATGCGAAGCATTTATACTATGGGGAGCTAAGGTGGCGAAAAAAATTATTTATTATTATCATTGTTCAAATTATCCTTAAATTCCTTTATATCTTTCCAGTATTTCGTCTCACCGTTCTTTTTTGCTTTATGCTTGCCGTGTATATAACTCGTAAATTCAAACAATATCCTCTCTATTCTTAATAATATTATCCTGAATTTTTTGGTAATTTTCATTATAAAATTCAGAAGTCCTGCGTGCAGATGATTATGCCATAGATTTATAAAAGGCCTGATGGCTACGGTATAAACTTCCTTTCTCAACGATTTACTCTTGCTCATTTTGTAATTAATCTGATCATGACTAATTTTTCTCAAATAAGGCAAGTGACGACTTATCATAAAAGCCATTCCTAATACTGAAACAAAAGCTGTTATAGTAAATACCCCCATATAATAATTATTTTTGAGACACTGAATAGCGGATGAATCTTGATATTTTTATATTCTCTCCGAATTTTTGTATCATATCGTTTAAGCAATCTTTCACTTTCATATCCTGATTTTTTATATACGGCTGTTCCAATAATTCCTCGCTATTTTCAGGATCCATTGCCGCTATGTGCATCGCGATGTCATATACAAATGATTGGAAACCCTCGTTCTTAGCCACAAAATCCGTCTCGCTTCTTGCCTCTATCAAAACGCCGACTTGCTTGTTGGAATGTACATAGCAATTTACAGCGCCCGCCTTCATCATTCTTTCTGATTTTTTTTCCGCAATCTTCATTCCCTGTTTTCTCAAGACCAAAACCGCCCTATCCATATCCCCTCCTGTCTCTTCCAATGCTTTCTTGCAAAGCATTACGGAAACGCCGGTTTTATCCCTTAATTGTTTGATATCTTCTGAACTAATCATATAGCTAATTTCTCCCCTTCTTTGTAGGCGCTTGAAATTTCCTTTAAGAAATAATCTATACTTGAAGAAGAAGAATCATTGCCGGGCACGGGATAATCAACGCTTTTTGGATTACAATCGCTGTTTACCAGCGCCACCACAGGCACTGAGTTTTTCTTCGCTTCCTCTGCAGATATTCTCTCTTCACACGGATCTATAATAACCATGGCTTGAGGGAGCCCATTTAACGACTTTAGGCTGTCAAAAAATTTCTTTAGTTTCTGAAAATCTTTTTCTATAAGCATGCGCTCCTTTTTTGTATACTTTTCCAATTCTCCAGTCTCTTTCTTTTTTGCAAGATCTTCAAAGTATTCCATCCTTTTTTTCATACTCTTAAAATTTGTTAAAAAGCCGCCGAGCCATCTTTGGCTTACATACGGCATACCCAACCCCTTGGCTGTATCTTCTATAGATTTCCTGGCCTCTATTTTTGTGCCCACGAAAACAATCTTCTTTTTTTCTTTCCCCAGATTTTTTATAAATTCCTTGGCCTCGCCTAATTTCTGGCTTACTTTTTCCAAATCAAAAATCTCTATGTTATTCCTAATGGCAAATATAAAATCTTTGGCATTGGGGTGCCTGCTGGACCTTGAATAGCCGTAGTGCACGCCTGCTTTTAGCATCTCTTCAATATCTTTTGATTTTTCATTGTTTAAAATCGGCATCTATCTAATCTAGCATAAAAGCCAATTTCTTGCAATATTTATATTTCTATAATACCGCGCTTCTTTACATTTACTTGGACAGAAGCGGGTGGAGTGGTTGTTAATCCATCATCATCTTCAATTTCTACTGTAACTATATATGTTCCAGGCGAAGAATATGAGCAGTCCATAATTTTCGTTGGCGCACTAGAAAATTTTCCGTTTCCAGGAAGGAGAAAATTAGGTGTTCCTCCGTCACAATCATAACTATTCACTTTATAATCTGGCTGTCCATTAATAGTTGCCACACTTATAGTAGTTAAAAACGGAGCCGCTCCTGAAGAAGGATTGGCACTAAGAGTTGCTTCCAAGCCCCCTGTTGAAGGAACAGAATTAATCGTTATACTTCCTGCATAATCCCCGCTTCTAGAACAATAATTACTTCCAGTTACTCCGGAAAGAACTTTGCAATAAACAGGATATGTGCCAGAAGATGAACCGGCAATGCAATTAAATTTAGCAACAGTGCCAGTAAAACTATCAAATGAGCATGAACTGCCCGGACTTGGAGTAACGCTAATAGCGTTTGTCAGCTGGTTATAATCGCAAGATATTGTATAACTTCCTCCTGTTTGAATAGAAATAGGCGACACAGAACTGCCGGAGGAATCAAAATTAAGAGGAACGCAAGATGGCGCAATCTGCGGAAAAGTAACTCCAAAATTTGCGCCCTTAAGAGCAATCCAGCCAACGACTTCGTCTCCCCAGGCAAAGCCGGAAAGTTCACCAGTTCCAGTATCTGCCTGCACTCCGCTCCAAGCGCCTGAACCCGGCCCGAATTTTATCATTCCGTCCCAGCCATTTATTGCTTTTGCAGACAGAGCCCTTGCCCAACCAGTCATTGTGCCTCCGCTTCCAAAAGAAATTTTTGCCTGACAATTGGGATAATCCGGACATAAGCCGAAAACATTGACATCGTTTGGCTCAAAACTGAGCCAGCCGATATTGGAAGACCAAGCAAAGCCGGAAAGATTGCCTGTAATATCGTCAAGTTTGACTCCATAATTCGCTCCGCTAAAACTGAGCCAGCCGATATTGGAAGACCA
>JBBTUP010000001.1:0-3191 GCA_038063695.1 Patescibacteria group bacterium | reverse complement strand
ATGAAAGAAGAAAAAACTTTGATTATAATCAAGCCGGATGCTCTGCAGAGGAATCTGCTGGGAGAAATCATACACCGTTTTGAGAGAAAGGGACTTAAGATTATAGGAATGAAGATGGTGCAATTGGAGGATATTTTACTTGATGAGCATTATTGTCATCATAAAAGCAAGCCATTTTTTGAATCTTTAAAAAATTTTATGAAATCAGCTCCGGTTGTTGTTATGGCGCTTTCAGGTCTTAACGCAATTAATGCAATACGGCTGACAGTGGGGCAGACCAAGGGTTATGAAGCAGACGCAGGTACTATAAGAGGCGATTTTTCCATAAGCGGGCAGGCAAATATTGTCCATGCTTCGGATTCCAAAGAAAACGGTGAGCTGGAAATAAAACGTTTTTTTAAGAAAGATGAGTTATTTGAATATAGAAAAATTGACTTTGAATTTGTTTATGGAGAGGAAGAAAGAGGAGAATGAAACCTTTTCTTTTTCTAGTGTATAATAATAGATAGGTTATTGGGGTATAACTTCCTAGATCAAGTTATTACTCTTGGGAGCCTTAAATTTTATCAGCTCGTGGGCTGATTATGCGGGCACCCACCTAGCTTTTTGCTGGGAGAGTATATCTCCAATAACCGATAAAGAACTTCCGCCCAAGCGGGAGTTATTTTTTTGATTTATTATTCCTAACGAGGTAGAATATAATAAATGGCATCTAAAGATACTTTTTTTTATATTTTAATCTTCCTTTTTGTTTTTCTCATTGCTTTTCATATAATTTCTGTCATCTTTTCTTTGTATTGGCTTATACGATGGATTGATATCCCCCTGCATTTTTTTGGCGGAGTATGGCTTGCTATGTTTTCTATATGGATTTTCTATATTTCTGGCAAGTTTTCTCTGTCTAAAAAACCATATATTCTGTCTTTTATCCTGACTCTCGGCCTTGTCGCATTAGGAGGAATTCTGTGGGAATTTTTTGAATTTTCTTTTGATTTTGTTTCTCATAAGAAATGGCTGGCTCAATTAGGATTATCAGATACTATTTCTGATTTGTTTTTTGATTTACTAGGCGGGTCCTGTGCTTATTTTATTTTTATAAATAAAAGTAAAAATGGATAATTCCGTAAAAAAAATTTTAAAGATATCATTTTTGGGAGGCACGCAGGAAATTACCGGCTCTAATTTTATTTTTGAATATGGAAAGAGAAAATTTCTTATTGATTGCGGGCTTTTTCAGGGTTCAAAAATAGTGGAAGACAAGAATGGCGATCCATTTCTTTTTAATCCTTCCGATATTGAGGCCGTGTTTGTCACCCATGGGCATCTTGATCATGTTGGCAGAATTCCTAAATTGTTCAAAGACGGATTTGATGGGAAAGTTTTTTCAACGCCAGCCACTCGTGATCTTGCAGATTTAGTGATGAATGATAATTTAGATTTGATGAAGAGAGAATCAAGAAAGAATAACAATAACGATCAGATATATAGAAAAGAAGATATTGAAAAATCCATGAATCAGTGGGAGAGTGTTGATTATAACAAGAGTCTTGTTTTTGACGATATGACAGTAATCTTAAAAGACGCAGGCCATATATTAGGATCTTCAATGATAGAGATAAAAAATAATGATATAAAAATAGTATTTACTGGAGATTTAGGTAATCCACCGAACCCGATTCTAAGAGATGCGGAAAAAATAACAGATGCCAATTTTCTTGTTATTGAGAGCGTATATGGTGATAGGAAACATGAAGATATAGAAAATGCAAATTTAAAAATAGAGAGAGTTATTGAGGATACTATTCATGCAGAAGGAGTTTTAATGATACCTTCTTTTTCCATAGAGCGCACCCAGAAACTTCTTTTTGAAATAGATAATTTAGTTGAAAATGGCCGTATACCAAAGGTCCCTGTTTTTTTGGACAGCCCCATGGCCATAGATGCGACAAGAATTTATAAAAAGTATCAGGCATATTACAATAATAATGCCAAAAAAATTATAAAATTAGGAGACGATATTTTTAATTTTCCAGGATTGAAAATAACAAGAACTGCTGAAGAATCCAAGGCAATCAACGAGATCCCGGCGCCCAAAATAATTATTGCCGGTTCAGGCATGTGTAACGGCGGCAGGATAATACACCATCTGCATCGCTATTTGTCGGATCCCAAGAGCACTTTGCTTTTTATGGGTTATCAATCTTCTGGATCTATGGGCAGGCGCTTGCAGGAAGGAGCAAAAGAAGTAAAAATTTTAGGAGATTACATTTCTGTCAGGTCTAAGATAGAAATTTTGCATGGATATTCTGCTCATTCTGATATGAATGATCTATATAATTTTGTTCAAAATACAGCAGATACCCTGAAAAAGGTTTTTGTTGTACAGGGTGAGCCAAGGTCATCTATGTTTTTTGCTCAAAGATTGCGCGATTATATGGGGGTTGACGCAGTTGTGCCAAAAGCAGGGGATTCTTTTGAATTAAAATTATGATATAATATTAACATGAATTCTCAGAGACATTCTCACTTAAAAATAAAAATTTGCGTATCTGGCGCTGCGGAGACAAGTCATTGCGGTCCTGATTCTCTTGAAAAAGCAAAAGAGATAGGAAGGGAAATAATCAAACAAGATTGCATTCTTGTGACAGGCGCCACTACTGGCTTCCCTCTTTGGTCTACGATAGGAGCAAAGGAAATTGGCGGCATATCAATCGGTCTGTCTCCTGCCTCGACTGAAAAAGAGCATGTTGATTTTTATGGCCTGCCCTTAGAATATCTTGATCTTATAATTTTTACTGGTTTTGGTTATTCAGGCAGGAATCTTCTCCTGACGCGAACAGCCGATGCTATCATAGTGGGTTGCGGAAGAATGGGCACTCTCAATGAATTCACAATTGCCTTTGAGGATAATAAGCCCATAGGCATCTTAAGAGGAAACTGGCAGACAGACGAATTGATAGAAAAAATTATAAAAGAATCACATCGAGGACCGGGTAAAATTGTTTATGATTCTGATCCGAAAAGATTAGTGGAGAAAGTGATTGAATTAGTGAAAAAAGATAAGATTAATAAATAGCTCAATGTCTCGCCTTTATATAAAAGGGATAGGAATGATGGTGGGGATGATATTCGGCGCCGGTATCTTTGCTCTTCCTTATGTTTTTTCCAAAGCAGGGCTTTTTTGGGGAATT